>NZ_CP014573.1 GCF_017357425.1 Arthrobacter sp. D5-1
GAGGGTGCGTTGAAGGCCAAGGCATCCGAGGCCGGGACCGCCGCCCTGGACCGGGGATGGAGCATCGAAACCGCTCTGATCATGGCCGAGTTTGAACAGGACGAAGCCGCGACGGCCGACCTTGAATCAGTTCTCATCGACGACCCCGACCAGCTGCTCCACGTCGCCCAGCGGTTGCGGGACCAGCGCGAAAGCGCCGCAGCCCTCGCCGCGCTGATCGCCGAACTCGAAGCCCAGGGTAAGACGACCGTGGAGGACGCCGGACACTACTCCGACGACGAGAACCTCTACGTCACCGCCGCCAAAAGGGAGGACGGGGAACCGGCCACCGAGGAGGACGCGAACGCCGTCCTGATCACCACGGACTACCGTGGCCAGCACCGAACCCACTCAGTTATCGCAGGCTGGAAGGACATGGGTTTCGTCCCGAAGTACGAACGCTACGACGGCGGCAACGTCCAGAAAGGCCCGATGACCGAGGAACAGAAGGCCGACCGGAAAACCCTGATCGCCAATAACAGAGCGGCCGAGTCGGCCACCATCGTAAGGCGTGAGTTTGTCCGGAACCTGTTGGCGAAGAAGCAGGCGCCGGGCTGGCAGCACTTCACCGCGTATGCGCTCACGCACCACCCTGCAACGGTCAGCGGCTATGACGGGAAGGTGGCCGCTGAGATGGTTGGAGCGAAGTCCGACGAGTCGGACCGGTGGGGATGGAACCCGCTGCGGGATCACGTAGCCGCGTCCACGGCCCGGCCTGAGTTCTCTTTGATCGCACTGGTGTGCGCCGGGTATGAGAAGACGATTGCAAAGGACTCATGGCGGTCCCCGTCACAAACGCACCGGGACTACCTGAACCAGTTGGTCGTGTGGGATACACCGCAAGTGAGACCGAGCAAATGATTATCGACAGCGGCAAGCCAGCCGAAGAAACCGAAGCGGCATAAGACCCCTTGCCGGGCGGAACCCCACCGCCCGGCAAGCCCCTGCACTACCCACCACAGGCAGAACCATGAACCTCCCGCAGGGCGGGCGGTCCGCCGCCCATGACGAACCAAGTTGCTCACCAGCGGCGGACCGCCATAAACGCGCCCACCCATCCTGAAAGTAAGTGCCGCGACTTCACGACAGTCCAACACTTGTTCAGTTGTAATCATGCGTATGGCTTCAGCTAAGCTGAAGCCATAGATTTCCTTTTTTGCCGAAGGACACGAAGGGCCGGCTAACAAGCCGGCCCTTCGTGTTTAAGTCCGTCTTTCAAGAAAGTGGACCCTGCGCCGTTCCTGGTTGTGGTGATCCCCGCCAGTAGCTCGCTGGGAGCCCCCCTGTGCCTAAGAAGCCGGCCACGGCCCCGGTTCCTGTGCCCTCCCACTCGCGGCCCGCACGGTAGATATGTGTCGTCCCGGCCGAAAAAGTCCCAACCGAGACGGTAGGGGAGACGGCAACGCCCAGGCCTGGACCATGGGAAACTTCGCCGGTATTTTCCCGCCCTTATGGATGGAGGCTGTGCACGGCCACCGCTCGCGAAGGGCAAGGTGTGGAAGGTTGGTGACGTGGTGGTTGTGTGCAGCCGGTTCGGTGGGTCCTGTCGTCCACATGTGTGCGGGGCAAGCCCGGAGGAAATAGCTTGCGCCGTGCACATGCGGGCGAGGGGTGACGCTACCAGTTTTCGCTGGTTGTCCCGATCAGTTCCTTCTCACGTGCGGCATCATTAGCAGGCCTTGACTGGCGCGTCGTCCTAGTGCCCTTGGGACGCCCGCCGGCCTTCCTGGACGGTGCGTCCAACCCGAAGCCCCGCAGGTCAGATTCGGTCCAGTCGGCCCTGAGGGCTGCCTGGTAGTCCTTGGCATACTTCTGCTCTGCGGCTGTGAGCAACTGCACAGCTTCTTGCAGTTCAACGCTGCTGGCAGCAGCGGTCTTCACTGCATTGACTCTTGCGTCCCTGACGGCATCAATTTTCGCGGCCGCCTTTGCGGCAATGTTGTCGATATCCATGCGGACAGCCTAGTGGCTGAACGTGGCACCAGAAGCAAGGTTTTCCGGCGAGTTGCACAATTGGTGCCAAAACAGCCCAACGAAACCATGCGGAGCAAGCTATACATTTACACGGGTGTAAATGGTGTGTCGCTCACGGACCCTGCCGGGTTGGTGGGCGACACTGGCTTGTGGGTCCCCGGATATCGGGGTCGCTGCGCTAGGCCTTTTGGGAGGGGGATTGGAATGCCGGAAGAAGAAGGAAATACTGGCCGTCCGAACCTGTCCCGGCGGCGCCGGGCGAACAGTCCGGCCGGGTCGAAGAAGCGCCGTGACGTGTGGGTCACGGCGGAGGAAGAAGCAGCGCTCGTTGCCCGTGCCGAGCGGGAGAAAGTGACGGTCCCGAACCTGTTGGTGTCGACCGCTCTGGCGGAGGGTACTGATTCGCCGACGGAGCGGCGGGCCATCGGTGCCGAGTTGATGCAGTTGCATAACTTGTTGGCGCGTTCGTCGAACAACATCAACCAGCTCGCACGTCAGGCGAACGCGACGGGGAGTTCCCCGTTGAGGCCCGTGAAGCGTTGAAGCATATCCGGTCGGTGGCGATGCGCATTGACCGGGCTATTGAGGGGTTGATGTGAGCGAATGATCCGAACATCACCCGCGGTTCGCGGATGGCCGGCCTGATGGTTTATCTGGCCTCGACGGATACGGACAAGACGAAGAACGCGCACACCGACCCGCACTTGGTGGCCGGGGACGCGGCGGTCATGGCGTGGTACGACGACGGGGTCCTGGACCATGAGGATGCGGTCGCGATCGCGAAGCATTTGGATCAGCCACGGAAACTGTTCAGCGTTGAGGTCAGGGTCAAAGATTTTGGTTGGGATGCGGCGAAGAAGGAACGCGTTCACGTCGGGGTACAAGGACGCGTCCGTGTGGCATTGCTCGCTGAGTTTGCGCGCCGAAGAGGGCGCCCTGACGGACCAGCAGTGGGGCGACATCGCCAACGACTTTGTCGACGCGATGGGCTTCACCGCGGCCAGCGGAAAAGCGCAGTGCCGGTGGGCGGCGATCAACCACGGCACGAGTGAGAACGGCAACCACCACATCCACATCGCCGTGTCCCTGGTTCGGGAAGACGGCACCAAAGCCTCCACCCACGGGGACTACAAACGAGCCCAGCAGACCTGCCGTGAGCTGGAGGTCAAGTACGGCCTCGAGCAACTGTCGGCCGTGTACGCGACCCGTGGTTATGACCGGGCCGAGAAGGCCACCGCTACCCGGGATGAGCGGGAGATGCATAGGGCGTCTTTGGCGCGGAAGGTCCGTGCCAGTGCCAGCGCCTCGGCCACCGAGGGGGAGTTCGTCCGCCGCGCCCGGGACACGGGCATGTTGCTCCGTCCGCGGTATGCGAAGAACACCACGGATGTCATCGTTGGGTACTCCGTTGCCGAACGGCCCAGGCCGGGGGAGCGGCCCATCTGGTTTGGTGGCGGCACACTCGCATCCGACCTGACACTGGGTGCGCTGCGGCAAGGTTGGATGGACTCGCCGCACGCCGCGAGTGAGGCCGCGGCCGAGTGGAACGCCGCGGCACGCAACAAGCGCACCGTCACCAGGACCGGACCCGAGAGGGCAACGCCGTCGCCGCAGGTGTGGGTGGAATACACCCGCAACGCGACCGCCCTGGCGGAGCAACTGCGCTCGGTCCCGCTAGATGATCACGCGACCTGGGCGAAAGCTGCGCGGGACGTTTCCGGGGCGTTCGCTGCGTGGTCCCACCGTCTCGAGCCCACGCCCGGGCCGTTGGCGGCCACCGCGGCTGAACTGTCCCGTACCGCGCAGCTCCGCGCACCACAGGTGCACACCAAGCCCGTGGCGTTGCCGTCCATTGCCGGCACGGCCATGCTGTTCCTGGCCGCCTCGTCCAAGAACAAGACAGCCGCGCAGGCTGCACTGATGGTGCAGCTGGCGAATATGGCGCACGCCATCTACCAGATGCATCAGCAATCCGGCCGGACACGGGAAGCTGAGAGGATCCGCGCCGTTGTCGCGACGCAGCTGAAGCCCTTTGCGGCCACCATGCCACGACCGGTTACCGTGGGCGGGCCGGCCCAGGCTCCGGAGCGTGGCCAGGACCGCAACCCCGTGGAGCTTGGCTTGCGTGGTCTGGCTCCGATCCGTCCCGGCTCCGCCGTTCCCGCGACGGCCATACCCGCCAAGACACCCACCGGGACAGGACGGGAATCCGGACCTGTACTTGACCGATAGAAACACCACTAGTGCGAGGGGAACACCATGAGTGAATCGGACGGAATGGACGACCTGCTGGACGGCGGACTGCGGCAATCGCTACTGATCGCGGCCCGTATTGCCGAAACACTGGCCCGACACCGGCAGGAAGCACAACGCCAACAGGAACACCACGACACCCAGGCGGCACACGAAGCCCAGGCACGCCTGGCAGCTGAGCGCAGCGCCGCCCACGCGGTGCTTGTCCCGGTGGAAAAGGACCAGTGGTGGGACAAGGCCCAGCCGTCCGATATCGCTACCGCGTACACCGTCGCTGAATCGTGGAAGGAGCACGACCCGACAGCACTTGCCGCATCGGAGAGGATCCATCAGGAAGTCCTGACACGCTACGGCATCGACACCCACGACGTCGGCCCCGACACCGAGTACCTGGAATCAGGTATCCATACCATCGCCACCGAAAAAGCACGCCAGGAAGCTCTGGCCCGCAGCCAGGAACAGACCCGTAAAGCTGCCGCCGAACACGAAAAAGCCATGCAGCTGCTCGCCGCCGCCCGCGCCGAAGAACTCCGTGCCCAGGCCGCGAAACTCGCACCCGAAATGGAACGGCACCATGTGCCAGTGGAATACCTTGCCAACCCCGAACTGGCACAAGCGCTCCAGCGGGCACACAACGCGAAAACCCCAAAAGCGCTGGAAGCCGCAGACGGCGCAATCAAAGAGCGCCTGTTCCTCATCAGCAAGGACGGAATCAACGGCCCCGACATCGACCAACTCCGTCGCGAAACCACCGCGAACGTCAACGGGGCACGGGAGGAACACTTCAAGGATCCTGCCTTCGTGGACGCCGCCAAGAACCTCCACGAGGCGAGACTCCTGGCCGAGGGCGGCTTCACTGGTGACAAGTGGGCGACCCAGGAGCAGCGGTACGGGCGGGCAGAGAAGGAACTCTTTGCCCGCATGGAAGGCGTAGGCCGAGAGATTGAAGAGCGCGTCACCGGCAACGACAGCGGCCGGCTCACAGACCGAGGGCTAAAGGCTGAGACGAGGTCGGCCGCCGGTTACGGCTCGGCCGAACGCCACAGCGCGTTTGCCGCATCACTGGCCACCACCGGCGCTAACGAGGGTCAGGTACGCGGACGGGTAGCAGCGGAACGCAGTGAAGCCACGCACCCCCGTGCAGGCCTCACCATAGGCAAAAAGGCCGCCAAAGCACGAAAGGCACCCACTGGGGCATCAAGAGGCGCCGAGCGAAGCAAGAACGGCCTGGGCCGGTAGCACTGCTGGCCGTCGTTCGATGGCTACGGGTACAAACCAGCCGTGGTCGCGGTGCTTGGGCTCCCGTGGCTCTGGCGTCTCGCGACCGTAAGCCTCGTTGGCGCCGGTGGTGGCCAGTCGCAGCGCGTCGGGCGAGCGGCTGGGTCCCGCCGCCACACCCGTGACAACTCCGCCGAACCAGGTTGACGGAATATAAGCTATCGGCTCTTTAATCCGATAGCAGAAGGGGCTATGGAAGCTCCCGATTCCACGGGGAAAGCCAGGGTTCTTCAGACGGAATCTGTGCCTACCGTGCGCGATACTTCCTGGTAATGCTGAGGCGCTGCAGTCAGCTGACGCATGATCCCACGCACTAGAACCAGGCGTGGACTTGAAAACAAGATCCTAAGCATGCTTATGCTGCTTGTAGCCGCGTGCGAACGGCTGCCAACCAGAGGAGGAAACACCATGGGATTGGGCGACAAGATTGAGAACGCCGCCGAGAAGGCCGGCGGTAAGGGCAAGGAAGCGGCAGGCGCTGCCACAGGCGATGAGAGCCTGCGGACCGAGGGCCAGGCCGACCAGGCCAAAGGCGATCTGAAGCAGGCCGGCGAGAAGGTCAAGGACGCCTTCAAGAAGGACTGACGAGACCACAGAGAAGGACGCGCCCAGCGAACGGGGCGCGTCCTTTTGTTTGCCCCGAACAGGAGCGGGTACGCGCCATTTCCGCCGTGTCAGCCGGAAGGCCCGGGCACCGGATGACGCCCACCCGAGGGTACTCCCCCTGGCTTATAGCGGCGAGTACCTAAACCCGAGGCGTGGCTCCGACCATAAGGCAGTAATTCACTCTGGCTTCGATGGCAGTTGACGAAATCCTTATATTATCGGCGTTTGAACGATCTGTGGGAGACGCGCGCATTAGCCCAGTAGGCGCTGGCGTTTGACAACGCCAGCGCCTACCAAAGGTTGTTATGTAGAGAAAGTGGCTCTCAGACTGTTAGTTCGTCAGTGCTTGTGTCGGAGTTTTGGGTTTCGGGTGTTGGGTGTCCATTGAGCGTTGTTAGGGCCAGTACTCCAGCCATGACGAGAATAGCGGCGGCGCCTAGCAACGCTGTACTGTATCCCGCTGTGAGGGCTGCCCCGGGGCTGACGCCGGCGTGTTCCTGCGGCACTGAGATGGTGGCCGCGACAGCGGCCAGTACGGCTAGGCCGAGAGCGACGCCGATCTGCTGGGCTGAGTTGAGCAGTGCCGAGGCGATGCCTGCCTTGTCCTGGTCAACGAGGTAAACGGCGGCCTGTGTGAGCGCAATGACGCCCAGGCCGAATCCGAGGGCGAGCACGAACATGGCTGGAGCCAAGTGGAGCCAGTAGCTGGCGTTCTCGGCGATGGCGGAAAACCAGAGCGCCGCGACGGCGCTGAGGAGTGCCCCGGTTGCAGCGACGAGGCGCGGCGCTATCTTCAGCAGAAGCTTCGGGGCGCTACCGGCGCCCAGTATGAGTCCGGCAGCGAATGGCAGCCAGGCGGCACCGGTCTGGAGCGGGCTGAATTGCTGGACCTGCTGGAGGTAGAGGGTGACGACGTAGAAAGTGCCCATCGGGCCGATGGCGAGCAGCAGCATGGTGGCGTAGGCGCCGGCACGGTTGCGGTCCCTGAAGAGGCTTAGGGGCACCAGGGGGTTTTTGCTGCGAGCCTGAGTGAGTGTGAACGCCAGGAGCAGGACGGCGGAAGCGCCGAAGAGTGCCAGTGCTGCCAGATCAGTGAATCCGGCCTCACCGAAACGTGTGATGGCGTACACGAGTGCGACCATTCCGCCGGTGGCCAGTACCGCGCCGAGGATGCCGGGCTGTCTGTGGTGACCGCGGGTGGCCGGGAGGGTCCGGCTGCCCAGGAAAACGAGCAGACCGATGGGGATGTTGATGAAGAACACCCAGCGCCAGCCGAGGGTGTTCGTCAGGACGCCTCCAAGGAGCAGGCCAATGACGAGGCCGAGGGCGGACATCGCCCCATAAAGGGACAGCGCTGTGTCGCGCATCTTACGGTCAGGGAATGTCGTTGAGATCAGCGCCAAGGCGTTGGGGGCTGCCATAGCTGCACCCAATCCCTGCGCGGCCCTGGCGATGATGAGCATTTCTGTGGTTTGCCCGAGCCCTCCGGCCAAGGAAGCCACTACGAAGATTGCGATGCCCAGCTGCAAGGTGCGCCGCCGGCCCCACAAGTCGCCGAGACGCCCGCCCAGCAGGAGGAGTGCGCCGAACGCCAGGATATAGGCGTTTACAACCCACGGCAGGTGAAGGGCTTCCACGCCCAGCTCCCGCTGGATGCTAGGCAGCGCAATGTTCACAATCGAGTCATCCAGCACCAGCATCATCTGGGTAGTTGCTATGACCAGCAATCATCTGAGCCGTGATGTCTTCCGCCCCGTGCAGGACGTAGACGAGCTTGCCCTCATCGTCGAACGCCGGGGCGTTCAGGGCTGGAACCAGCGGGGCTCGAAAATTCCGTCCGAGTTCTCAATGTCATAGCGAACAGGCGGAAGAATGTCGATTTCTCCGGTCTCGACAACACGCTCGATGGAGCTTCGCAGAATCTCTGTTCCCTTCGCATCAGGGTTGTCCGGGTTGTCCGGAAAAGCGTCAAGGATATCCATGCCGACGATTCCCTCACGGCTCTTTCCCGTAGATGCAAGGAACGAGTCAGTGGCGGCGACAATCGTCCTGTCAGGGGCGACGATGATGTATTGGTTCGGCAGACTTTCGAAGATTCTCTGGAAGTCGGGGTTACGTGCATCTGAGGATGACACTTTCGGTTCCTTTCCTGATAAGCGACGTTTTCGCGTCTCGTAATGCCATTGGAGCAGCTGGCCGCGCCCCTAACTAGTGCAAGACATGGACCGGAACGTCCAGTTGCCTCGACCACGAAGCCGCGGGTGACCGTCAGCCTGGGCCATCTACGGCGAGGTGTCCCAGGCCAACTAGAGGCCGAAGGCGGTTCCGTGACCGTGTTCGAACACGAGGTTGGTCTGGGTGCCTGCGACGGCAGGATTCGAAGACAAGTGGTCCAGCACGAATTGACGGATGTGCTCAGTGTTTTTGGCCGTGATGTGGATCAAGAAATCGTCGGCACCGCCCAGTACGAAGAACTGCTTAATTTCGGGAAGGTCCCGCAACTCGTTACCGAAGGCGTTCATGAGGTGACGGGCACCAGGCCTAAGCCGCACGCTCACCAGGGCCTGGAGAGGCAAACCCATGGCTTCGGGTGCGACTTCGACGGTGAACCGCTTGATCACCCCCGACTCCTTGAGCGCCTTAAGGCGCGCAAGACAGGTTGACGGCGCAAGCCCCAGGGCTTCCGACAACGACTGATTGGTACGCCTCGAATTCTTGGACAACAGACCCAGAAGCCTCTGGTCGACTTCGTCCAGAGTCACCTGCTGCAGTTTCTGCGGGTCGGACACCATGTAACGCTCCTCACAACGCAGGAAGTGGCCAATAACTCCTATTTTGCCGCAGATTCTGCACGCAAAGTTGGATGTTTCGCAGTTTCTGTCATTCTTTTGCTCACAAACGTCAATCCCCTCAGAAAGCGTGAGCATGATCATCTCCGTCCCCAAGGAAATCAAGAACAACGAGTTCCGCGTGGCCATCACGGCTGCCGGCGTGCATGAATTCAAAGCAAACGGCCACGACGTGCTCGTGGAAACCGGTGCCGGCGCCGGTTCCGGCATTAGCGATCAGGAGTACGCACTCGCCGGAGCTGAGATCGTTCAGACTGCAGACGAGGTCTGGGCCCGAGCCGACATGGTGATGAAGGTTAAGGAACCCGTGGCGTCCGAATACCGCCACTTCCGCGAGGGACTGCTCCTTTTCACCTACCTTCACCTTGCCGCGGAGCCGGCACTCACTCAGGCGCTTGTCGACTCCGGCGTCACGGCCATCGCTTATGAGACGGTCCAGGAAGGCCGGGCGCTGCCGCTGCTCGCACCCATGTCCGAAGTGGCCGGCCGGCTCTCCGTTCAGGTCGGCGCGACCTCCCTTATGGCGCCCGCCGGCGGCAAAGGCGTGCTGCTCGGCGGCGTACCCGGCGTCCGCCCGCGAAAGTGGTGGTCCTCGGTGCAGGTGTTGCCGGCACCAACGCCGCCGCCATGGCGCTGGGCCTCGGTGCCGACGTCACCATCCTGGACATCAACATCAACCGCCTGCGCGAACTCGACGCCCAGTACCAGGGCCGGCTCAAAACCGTGGCGTCGAACTCGTACGAGATCGAAAAGTCAGTGATCGATGCTGATCTCGTCATCGGCTCCGTTCTGATTCCGGGAGCGAAGGCTCCCAAGCTCGTCACCAACGACCTCGTGGCCCGGATGAAGCCCGGCTCGGTCCTGGTGGACATCGCGGTGGACCAGGGCGGCTGCTTCGAGGACACGCACCCCACCACGCATCAGGAACCCACGTACAAGGTTCACGAGACGATCTTCTACTGCGTGGCCAACATGCCCGGCGCTGTCCCGAACACCTCCACCTACGCGCTGACCAACGTCACGCTCCGCTACGCGGTTGCTTTGGCCAACTACGGCGTCAAGGGTGCTTTCGACCGGCTCCCCGCTTTGGCGGGCGGTCTGAACGTGGCGGCGGGAAAGGTCACCCACAAGTCTGTCAGCGATGCCCATGGACATGACCTCGCCGACTGGCAGGACCTCGTAACGGTTTAAAACAACGGCTGTGCCTGCCCGAGAGAAGGCAGGCACAGCCCGCTCCATAGGAAGGGGCACGGTATTAAATGGCATTTCACCTGCAACCCAAATGGCAGCCGCTGGTTGGCCAACTGGTCATCGTGAAACTTCTGGATAAGGAGATCCGCCGCGGAGTTGTCGATGCAGTAACCGACGATGATCAAATCCTGTGGCTCGACAGTGACGGCGCCGAGCCCCGCCGTCTCTTTCACCGGGCAGACGGTTTCAGGGTATGGGTCGACTATAGATGGGAAACCGACAGGGCCAGCCTCTGCCCTGGCTTCCAGCATGCTGCTGCACCATGAGGTGCGAACACTCCGCTGCGCCTGGACGCGTACAGGTTCTGGAACAGCTGCATGACGATAATGACTTAGCAAGAGCGATTACTCGGCTGCGCTCTGAAACAGTCCAGGATGAAGCGTCAGGCGTTCTTGTCACCTGGCACGGCCCCTGGTCCTACACCCTTGAGCTCAGCCACCAGATTCCTCCTGGACTCGTCTACGAGTGCGTCGCCCCTGAACAACTGAACTTCTCAGACTGATTCAGGACTCGTCTGACTGATCGAGCCCATCAGCGCCCCTCCCCTGGCGTTGGCGCGCCGACGGCGCCTCCAGCAGGCTGTCAACCTCAATGACGAGCCGACCGCGGTGTCCATCGTCCCCTCACGGATGGGCGCCAGGCACACAGCCGGCGCGAACGCTGTGCCAGCGGTACATGTCGATCATCTGTGCCGGCGCGAAAATGGTGGAAGAGGCGGTAAGCCGCTCCCATTCCTGGTGTGTCGGGAGCGGGACCCCGCCGGCCGTGTGCAACCTGGCAACGCGAAGGAACCCATGATGTCCGAACCTACTGTGGAAAGAGCAGATCTCGGCATGGCCTGGGCGGTGAAAGAGAGCTTTGTACAGTACGTGCAGTCTATGCGCGATGGACGCATACTCGTGCGCGAGGGTGCTGCCGTGACAAATACCCGGCAGTTCTATTTCCCGTTCAGAAGCCTGGATCATTCTGACGGGCACAACTTTGTGCTCCAGTTCGGTGGAGAGGCCCGCTTCCTCGCCCATCACGGGCTTATGTCGGTCTCGATTTGCAACCCAAAAATAATAGTCGGGCCCGACGGGGCATGCTTGTCCATCGAACAAGGAAACGAGATTGTGCACCTCGCCCATCTCGACTTGCCGGCGGTGTCGGTGGAGGACGGCATCAATATGTGGGCAAATGTCCCGGTAGCTCTGACCAGCGCAGGAGCGGCTGTTTTCGCAGATAGCTATTCAGCCGGAGAAACACTGGCTCCGCTGACCATGAGGGCACCATCCTTTGTGGAAGTATCCTGACCCCGTTCTGGGGTGAACTGGCGGTACCAGCTGGGACAAGGTCCTGGGTTGCCCATGAGACGCCGTTCTTTGCCCCGCTCCGGACGTAACTCGTGGATCCGGGCACGAGGTACTGGCAAGGACCTGTTCCTGCCCGCAGACTCAATGAGTCCAGGGGCAGGAATCGCTGCATCGGCTAGTGTCCAACGTCCACCCCGCGGCCGCAGCGCCACCACGCACTGTTGGTTACTGAGTAGCCACCGTTGCCGTGGTTCGGACCAGGTGGGCGAAGCGTCGCGCCATCGCTTCGGTATGCTCCCTCACGATCTGGTCTTGATTCTCGAATGCTTTCATTCCGCGGCCGGCACGCTCCACGGCAACCGTGTCATTCTCATTGACCAGGGACAACCACTGGCGGTAGACCACCGGCGAGATCTCCGGGTGAAACTGAACTCCCCATGACATCTCGCCTACTCGAAAAGCCTGGTGCGGATACTGGGCCGTCATCCCGAGCCATACTGCTGACGGCGGGAGTTGTTCGATTACGTCCCCATGCATGGCGCCTGCGAAGAAGGGACCCGGCAATCCGGCCATCAAGGGATCCTCGGCAGCATCGGGCCGTAATGCCACCTCGACGACCCCCGCCTCGAGGCCTTGGTCTCCTCTGGCCACGGTCCCGCCGAACGTCTGTGCCATCAGCTGAGCTCCAAGGCAGATCCCTAGCGTGGGCTTCCTCTGGCTGGCGGCGGCCGCCATAAGGCGTCGGATGTCGGTAAGCCAGTGATAGGCATGGTCGTCCAAGGAGCTCATGTCTCCGCCAAGAACCACCAGGGCGTCCTCCTGGATCACGTCCGGGATCACGTCGCCACTGAAAGGCTGGATAATTCTGGTGGTTATTCCCTCGTCATGCAGCCAACCACCGAGACGGTCCAGCGGGCAGTGGAAATCTGGCTGTATGACGAGTGCCTGCAGGGTACCGGTACCTCGGGGCAGGTTTGGCTGATTGGTCATTCTCAAAATTCCTTATCGGGCGGTCGGGGTTTCAGATTTCGAAACCCCCGGTTGTGAAGGGACGGTGGCTTCCTGCGCGGGCAACCCGGCCACCAAGGCCCATGGCCTTAGTCCCCGGAGCCACGCGGACAACTTCAACGTAGCGAACACCATGGCCGGGACCGCAGTGCCGTTTGCACATTAAGATCCAAATGTGTGTGCCATAGACAGCCTGGTGCCCTTGGGATCCCGCGAATATTCCTCAGCGGACCCGGCCGCTGTTGCCGTCATTGAAGAACCGCGCGGTGGCCTTCGCGCATCGCCAGTCGCGCAGCAATGCCCGTGGGCAGCCAGTCGCCGGCTTCTTCGAATGAATGACCGATGAGCTGCTCTACGCGCTGGAGCCGTTGCCGGAGTGTGTTGCGGTGGATGTGCAGTTTGGAGACCGTGTCGGCACTGGATCCTTTATTGGACAGGAGCATGGCGACTGTTTCGGCCAGCTGGGTTCCATTTTCCGCATCGTAGTGCATGAGGGATCTGAGTTCCGCGAGCACGTCCCTGATCTCCGCAGACATCCCCTCGCCAACAAGGGGCAGTTCCTGCAGGTGTTCTATGTCGCTGAAAGAGGTGACCCGTCTCCCGGATGTCCTGCCGACGAGTTCTGTCCAGGCCAGTGCGGTTTCGGCGTCTGAGAGCGCTGGCTGCAGAGAGGCGACGTCCCGCGCCAGCGGACCTACGCCGGCGAAGGCTGAGACGCCACGGTGTTCGTCGAGGTCAGAAAGAGTCGTCTCCAGCTTCGCCTTGATCTCTTCTCCGGAGCCGGAGGGGGTATCGATAAAGAGCAGGCTGAGGGGGCCTTCGGTGAAGACCAGGGATCGGGGGCCGGCCAGCTCCTGAAGGTAGGGGGCGATGCGTCTGGACACCGCGTCAGAGTCGAATTTCAGCCGTTTCACCCGCACCAGGACCGGCAGAGTGCGGCCCTTGGACCATCCTGACTCCTCGAGAATGCGGGCGAATGTGCTCGTGCCGACGCTTCGGAGCAGGCGTGAAGCATGGGATGAGCCGACGGACTCCAGTTCTACTGCTTCAAAGAGGGCGGCCAGCTGAGAGCAAATGGCGCTGAGCCGATCGAGCTCTCTGGTGGAATAGCGGCGTGGACGATAGCACGTGACGATGCCCCGGGTGCTCGTCAGGCCAAAGGAGACAGATATCCGCTCGTGTCCGGCGAAGTTGGATTCAATGAATTCGGACGTTGCTGTTCGTGAGTGAGTGGTTCGAACTACGATTCCGCTTCGCTCGCCCTTGTCCATTGCGATGGCGGTGGGCGGCGATGTGGCTGCACCCCGGCCGAAATATTCAATGACGCAGCCGTCGGAGCTCATGTGCTTAAGAATCGCCTGGGTGGCCACTTGGGCGCATTGTAGGACGGAAGTGGCGGAGTTGATTGGGAAATCGACGAGGAAGTGCGCTGCTGCGGATTGGCGCCGCAAGTCATCAACTGTCTCAGCCTGCAGCAGGCCGCTGGCAAGCAGCACTCCCACCTCGTCAGCAATCAGCTTTGACTCCCAGGTGAAGGTTTCCTCCTCATATGACCAGAGGCTGAACACGCCAAGGAGGGTCCCGGTCGGTGCCACGATCGGGACAACCAGCATCGAATTGAATTCTTCTTCCTGCAGTTCGCTGATGCTGGCGAACCTCGGGTCCTGCTGAATGTTCTTGTTTAGGACAACCGACTGTCTGGTGAGTCCTGCCCAGCCAGTTACACCTTCGCCGAGGCGAAGGGTGATTCGTCCCACTTGCTGGCTTTGCACTCCAGGGGTGCCTGCGCGCATGACAAGGACTTGTTCCTGTTCATCCCACAGGTAGACGAAAACCCCTGCTGAGTTTGTTGCCCTGGCTACCAAGTCCACTGCTCTTTGGGCAAGCGCGAGTGGATCGGGTCCTTCCATCATGAGCTGCGTGAGCTCGGACAGGGTGTCTGCGCGAAGCTCTGCTATTTGGAGTTTGTGGCGATAGCCAGCGGGCAGGACCTCATTCGGTTGCGGGGCCGCGGGTTCAGCAGGGGGTTTCATCGTTTCAGCTTAGAAGGCTCATGCCCAGGGAGGCCCGGCTGAACTGCCTTGGCGCGTTGACGCCGATCCAAGCCACGTCCTCCTCCGCAGATCCAATCCGGTACAGGGCGGCGTTGCGTTCCTCCGCAGCGTATACCTGTACAAGTTCGCCTGCCGGCGGAAGCATTCCGTGTACCTGTACCTTTCGGCCGAACTGCTCCGTCCACCCGTACGGAGCCTGTTCCAGTTCGCTGGAGTTGAAGCCTGCAAAGTATTCAGCCAAGGCTGCGCCATGCCGTTGGGCCTGGGTCCAACTCTCGAACCGCCGAAAGGTTTTGTCCTCGGCCTGCCGGGCCGAAACGTCTCCGATAGCGAAGATCCCGTCGGCGATTTCACCGCTGGTCAGCAGGGCTTTCCCGTCCGCAGTGCAACGGACTCCGTTGGAAATGTCGAGCTCGCTGTAGGTCAGCCATTCGGTGTGGGGGCGTGCGCCGACAGCGCTGATCACCAGGTCGGCGTGCAGGTCCAGGCCGCTGACCCGGACCGTCCACTGCGCATCCGTTTTCTGAATGGATTCCACAGCAACCCCAAAATGAGTTACGACACCGGCCTGATGCATCCATGCCTTCGCTTCCTCTCCCAGATGTCCTGAAAAGAAGCGCTGCATTGGTTGCGGAGCCAAATCCACTACCGTGACGGCAAGCCCACGCTGGGCGAGTGTAGATGCCAGTTCCGCACCAATGGTTCCGGCGCCGATGATGATCGCACTGGCAGCTCCTGCATCCACGGCGCTGCGCAGGGCAAGGGCGTCCTGGGCGGTTCTGAGGCTGAGAACGCCCGCTGGCTCGTTCGGCAGCCGGATTGAGCCGGCTCCGGTGGAGATGACGACCGCGTCAGCCGCTACTTCTCCGAGCTTGTCCGTCAGGACAGTCCGCTTGTCGGTGTGCAGCCCGATGGCCTTTGCATTGAGGATCGGCGTAGCCTCCGGCCACCACTCGGCCGGTTCGACGGGACCAGTGCCAAGAAGGAATTGCTTGGACAGCGGGGGCCGGTCGTAGGGCGCGTTCGGGTCTGAATCAATGACGATAAATTCGCCTGCAAAGCCCAGCTCGCGGCTGCGTTCAATCAGCATCGCCGACGCAACCGAAGCGCCAATGACCGCAACCCGGTTTGGCAGATGTGTCACGATGCCGAAACCTCTGATGCTTTCTCGCTGGCCTCGTTCGTTTCACGTTCCAGGATTGCCCGTTCGGGGCAGTTCCGGATGGCCTTGCGGACGTTGGGTTCATCGCCGCTGTTTTCGCGGCCAGGAATGACGTGCGCGTAGCCTTCCTCGTCGATCTCAAAGGTTTCGGGTGCCAGAGCCCAGCACCGGGCGTGGCCTTGGCAACGCCCTCCGTCGACCCAAAGTTCTCCCATGGTGATCAAGCTCCAATCTTGAGGGTAAGCGGGCCGACGCCGTGCCACGGTTCGTCGTCATTCGCCCGTTCGAAGTGAGGGACAGCCTTCAGGAATTCCTCCATGGCGATAACCATTTCGGCGCGGCCAAGGTTCGAGCCGAGGCACCGGTGTATCCCTCCGCCGAAGGCCAGGTGGCGGTTGTCTTCACGGTCAATCTTGATGTCATTGGGTTCTTCGTAGACCTCCGGGTCACGGTTGCCCGCGCCGAAGACGAGCACTACGCGTTCGCCAGCCTTGATTTCCTGGCCCCGGACAACTGTGTCCTTCTTCGCGGTGCGGGCCATGGCCTGGACCGGGGAGAGGGTCCGCAGGAATTCTTCTGCTGCGGTGGGGATCAGGTCCGGGTCTTCCCGCAACTGCTGCTGGGCCTGCGGGTTGCCGGCCAGGTACCAGAGGGCGGAACGGATCGCCCAGGCGGTCGTGTCCAGCCCGGCGAGGAAGAGGAGGTAGCAGTACGACAGCAGCTCTTCACGCGTGAGCTTCCGACCTTTCACTTCCGCTTTGAGAAGCTGGGTGATCAGGTCATTGCTGGCGTCCGCTTCCGGTCCGGCCTTTTCCCGTTCGTCGAGAAGGCGGTCGAAGTAGTCGTTGAGTTCGCGTCCGGCCGCATATGCGGTTTCCGGATGCGCGGTCCGCTCATAGATGATTTCGTCGATCCACCGGTCGAAGATTGGCCAGTCCTGTTCCGGATATCCGGCCAGGCGGCTGAAGATAATGGTCGGCATCGGGCGGGCAAGCTTTGCCGAGACATCAACGACGTCGCCGGCTGTGAGGACTTCCTGGCACAGCTGCTGAGCGGTCTCCCGCATGCCGGGTGTCAGCTTTGAGATGTTCATGGGGGTGAACATCGGCAGCAGAATTTTGCGGAAGTCAGCGTGGGTCGGGGGATCGATGTCGATAGGAATCAGGGGGACGTCAGTGCCGAACGCCGGGAGGAGCATTGAGGGTCCGACAGCGAAGGTGTCGGGGTCCTGCTCGGCGTTGAAGATATCTTCGCTTTTGGTGATGTACCAAAAGCCTCCATACTTGTTGCTGTGCCCAACAGGGCCGTTGGCCAGGATGTCCTGGTATTCGTCGAAAATGTTGTCGAGCGACCGTCCGTGGAAGTCAAAGTCTGACTTGTTGTGGCTGAGTCCCCGCTCAGTTTCTGTGCTCATGAGAATTGCTCCTGAAGTGGTTTCTGTGACTGTGCGTACGCTGCGGCCTTCTCCACGAGATCGACGAAGAGGGCCTTCTGGGCTTCGTGGTAGTCGACCATGTGCTCGGGATGCCATTGGACTCCGATGAGGCGGGCATCGTCGGCTTCAATTGCTTCGATAACGTCGCCTTCCCGTCCCACGACACGAAGGCCTGTTCCGAGCTTTCCCAAGCCCTGGTGGTGGTAGCTGTTCACGGGAATGGTCAGGTCTTTGGCGATCCGGGCAAGTTCGGAACCGGGCTCCAGCTGTACCTGGTGCCATGGTTCATGAGAGGGATGGTCCTGCCAGTGCCCCCTGTCCGGGCTCACTTCCTGGACGAGGTTTCCGCCTCGAATAACGTTGACTAGCTGCATCCCCCGGCAAGTGGCCAGGATGGGCAGGCCGCGGAGCATGGCCTCGTTGTAAAGCTCGATTTCGAAGTCGTCCCTGATGTCGCACACGTCATAAACAGTGTCGACCGGGTCCTCGCCATACAACCGGGGGCTGATGTCACCGCCGCCGGTGAGGATCAGCCCGTCGAACCCTTCAAGCGCCGCATCCGGGATCGTTGCCGTGGACGGAAGAATGGCGGGACGGCCGCCTGCGGCAAGCACGCCGTTGGCGTAGGCCATGTTCTGGACCGTTGAAGGCATCGGGCCGAAGGCGGTATCGACGGTCTGCCGGGCCGCGGAAATGGCAATAAGGGGCGACCTCATGTCAGTAAACCAGCCAACCGCCGTCGACGTGGATGGTGGTACCGGTCACCCAGCTGGCCTCGTCGCTGGCCAGGAATGCGACTGCGTTGGCAACGTCGGAGGGCCGTCCGATTCGTCCGAGCGGCGTGCGGTCGAGGAGGAACTTCACGGCGTCCTGGTTCTCCAGCACGGACTTGGTGAATGGGGTCTCGATGAAGCCGGGGGCGACAGCGTTGACGCGGATTTTGGAAGCTGCGGTTTCGATGGCCAAAGCCTTCGTGAACATAAGAAGTGCACCCTTGGATGCGTTGTAGTGGACCTGGGGGTGTCCGCTGCTGGCGATGACGATGTGGGCCTCGACAGAGGTGATGTTGACGATGGCACTGGTTGAATCGTCGCCCCGGGCGGCAGCGCCCTTCTCCAGCAGCGGCCGTGCGGCCTGGCTGACCAGGAACGGTCCGGTGGAGTTCACGGCGAAGACCTGGTCCCATTCCGCTACGCTCACGTCGTCGAAGTTGCTGCCCTTGACGATGCCTGCGTTGTTGACGAGGGTGTCGAGCCGGCCGAATTTTGCGTCGATCTCGGCCATGCCGCTGCGGACCGAGGCTTCGTCGGCGACGTCCATAACAACAGGCACCATTTCCGGGTGCTGGCCGATCAGACGTTCGAGCGCGGCCTCGTCACGGTCGAGGGCTACGACGGTGGCGCCCTCCTTGAGTAGCTTTTCTGCGATGGCAAGGCCGTTTCCGGACGCGGCTCCGGTGACTGCAGCGATCTTTCCGGGGTGAGTGGTCATTGGGTGCTTCTTTCTGAGTATGAAAAATGGAAATGGAGCTCTTAGCGCTGCACTAGCGCTAGATGCGTTCCAGGTACCGTGCGATTTCGAAGTCGGTGACGCTGGTCTGAAGCTTGCGGAGCTCCCAGCGCCTCGTCTGGACGTAGTGGGTCACGAAGGTTTCGCCGAAGTACGCCTTGGCGACCTCGCTTTTTTCGAACTGTTCGATGGCCTGGTCGAGTGTTCCGGGCAGCTGCTTTACCTGGTGTCCTTCCTCCAGGGCGTAGGCGTTTCCTTCCACCCGCTTCGGGGCGGTCAGTTCCTGCTCCACGCCGTGCAGGCCGGCAGCGATGTTAGCGGCGATGACCAGGTAGGGATTGGCGTCAGCGCCCGGTACCCGGTTTTCGATGCGTGCGGCGCTGCTCTTTGACGGGATGGACCTGATGGCGACCGTTCGGTTGTCCAGGCCCCAGGTGGCGCTGGATCCGGCCCACTGCCCGCCTTCGGTCCGCTTGTAAGAGTTGATGGTGGGCAGGTAGAGGGCCGTGAGCTCCGGTGCCGTCTCGACGACGCCGGCCAGGTAGTTGTATCCGATGGCGCTCAGTTCGCCGGGCTCCTCGGCATTGGCGAAGGCGGACTTGCCCGACTGCGGATCCCAAAGGCTCTGGTGCATGTGCCCGGAGGAGCCGGCCCACTCCGGGTTGATCTTGGCCATGAATGATGCCGTGTAGCCGGCCTCAGCTGCAACCTCCTTGACGGTGGCCTTTAGCCGGAGGGCGTTGTCTGCGGCTGCGAGAGCATCCGAATAGTGGATGTTCATCTCGAACTGGCCTGGACCGTTTTCACTGTTGCTGGCCTCGATGAAAATGTCCTGCTCAGACAGGCGGCGTCGGATCTCACCGATGAGGAACTCGGTGCCTGTGTCCCTGACGAGGCTGTAGGTGTGACTGCCCGCTGTGATGGGGGTCAGGTCGCGCCAGTCCTTGGCGGCAAGGTCCGTCGGGGTGCCTTTGAGCAGGTAGAACTCGAACTCGTAGGCGCAGACTGGCGAGTATCCAAGGTCTTCGGCTTTCTGCACGACTCGCTTGAGAATGCTCCGGGGACAGATTGCCGCCGGCTCGCCCGACATCTCGTAGGCGTCGCAAATGACGGAAGCCACGCCGGGTTCCCCGGGAACGACCTTCAGGGTACTGAGATCGGGGAGGAGCGTCACGTCAGGGTAACCCGTGTCCCACCCCGTGTAGCTGAGATCAGAAATGATTTCGTCCTGAATGTCCCAGCCGAAGATGATGTTGCAGATATTCGTTCCGCGCTCAGCGACGCTTTCCAGGAAGTACCTGGCAGGGATGCGCTTGCCGCGCCATACGCCGTCCAGGTCCACGACGCCCACTTTGAACGTTTTGATGTCGTTGTCGGAGACGAACTTTTGCAGTTCGTCATGCGCTGACGCGGCTGAGGATTGATCCTGCATGTCGATGGCCTCGAGTTCGTGGAGGTCCTCCGGGACCTGTGTGATGGGATTCACTGTGTACCTCTTATCCTCATTGATATTGGTTACTAAAAACACTAAGAGCGGGGTCCTTTTGGCGTATGTGCAAGGTGCACATCATGATTGCCGGCTACATGCATTCGGTAAGCCAGGTCACATTCCTGTGCGGTAGGCAGGCCAAGGCTTTTCCGTGTTCTGCCCAGTACCCAGGACACGAAAGCCATGGTGCTGGGCAGGTCGAGCGGGGCCTAGTAGACGTCCTTGACGTAACGTCCTTCGCTCTTCATGGACTGCAGGTAATCGTGCGCCTTTTCGGGGGTCATTGCGCCGTGGCTGCTGAGCACCGCCAGCAGGGCTTCGTCGATGTCAGGTGCTATTTGTTTGCCGCCGCACACATAGACCGAGGCTCCACCCGATAGCCAGGCAAAGATGTCTTCTCCTTCTTCGCGGATCCGGTCCTGGACATAGACCTTGCCCTGTTGATCCCGGGAGAAAGCCAGGCTGAGGCGGTTCAGCACGCCGTTGCTTTGCAGTTCTTCCATTTCCGCCTGATAAAGCCAGGAAGGCTTTTCATGGCGGTCCCCGAAGAACAGCCAGTTTCGTCCCCGGGCTTGTGAGACTTCGCGGTCACGGAGGAAGCCACGGAACGGGGCAACTCCGACGCCTGGACCGACCATGATCACGTCAGCTGAGTTGTCGTGGGGCAGGTGGAACTCGTGCGCCGGCAGCGGGAAGACTTTTATGGTTGTCTTGGTCTGCGCGGCGGACTGGAGGAATCCGCTGCATGCACCCGAGTGCCGGCGGCCGGCGGTCTCGTATTGCACAGTGGAGACCGTCAAGTGGACGCGGTCGCCGTCAGCGAGGGGACTGGAGGCAATGGAGTACGACCGGTGCTGCAGGGGCCTCAGCATTGAGAGGAACTCGCCGGGATCGACATCCGTTGTCCGGGTTTCCTGCAGCACGTCCAGCATGTCCCGTCCCCACAGCCAGTCTTCCAGCGCATTGCGGTCACCGGACTCGACCAGGTTCCGCACGGGATGATCCGGGGCGAGATTTTCGACGAGCCAGGCCACGATGCCCAGATGGGGCAGCCGAAGCTCATAGTCGTTTTGAAGCGTCTCGCGTACGGTCTTGCCGTCTTCACCGAATACCTCGCTGCCAGCGAGGCCAAGGAATCCGAGGAGGTCTTCCACGAGTTCGATGGAGTTGGTGGGGATTACGGCAAGTGAGTCACCTGGCCGGTAGTTGCGGCTGTCGCCGCTGACCTCAAGCTCATAGTGCCAGACCTCTTTTTCGGACTCTGGAGCGCTTAGGAGGCGGGCCTCGACGACGGTGGCAGTGTCAGGTTCCCGGCGAGTGCCTTTAGGCTGCTCGGCGGGGTTTGCTCCTGGAACAGTGGAGTCTTGCGGGTTGTTGTCGCGCTTCTTGGGAACAACTGTCTTGAAGGTCTCAAGCATGCCCCTGATCCACTTGCCTGACGTCAGGTCATAGTCGACATCGCAGTCGAGGCGGTCAAGGATTCTCTTGCCGCCGAGTTCGCCAAGGCGCTCGTCAAGATCGCTGCCGGCTTTGCAGAAGTCTTCGTACATGGAGTCGCCAATGGCAAGGACTGCGAAGGGAACGTCCTTGAAGAGGTCTGAACCGGCGCTTTGAAGCTGGTCCCAAAACGGTTGCGCATTGTCCGGCATGTGGCCGTTGTCGTGTGTGGCGGTAACGATCAACAGGCGGTCCTTGCGTGCCGCATCTTGCGGGGTCAGCATGTCCAGGCTCATAAGCTCGGCTGAGTAACCCTGGCCGTTTGCCTTGTCCACGATTTTGGACGCAAGGAACTCAGCGTTCCCGGTCTGGCTGCCGTAGAGGACGCTGAGGGTCTGCACGGCGGTGTCTGTCTCACTGGATACTTCGGATGAGGTGCCGTGGTTGGTCCGAACCAGCTCCCCTGTGTCAGTTGTCACGGTTCTGTCCTTACAAATACGGTCTTGAGTTCGGTGTATGCCTCGATGGCAGCCTGGCCCAGTCCGCGGCCGATGCCTGACTGTTTGAAGCCGCCATAAGGTGTCTGGATTCGAATGGATGAGTTTGAGTTGACCGACAGAGTCCCGGACTCAAGTGCCCGCGCCGTCCGCAGGGCCTGTCCGACATCGTTGGTCCAGATGGAGCCGCTCAGGCCGTAAATTGAGCTGTTGGCCAGCGCGATGGCTTCCTCTTCGGTGTCGAAGGGAATCACCGAGGCGATGGGGCCGAAAATTTCATCGGTTGCCACCCGGCTCTTGGGGTCCGGGGCGATGACGATTCTGGGCGCCATCCAGAAGCCGGGGCCATCCGGTGCTTCACCGGCGGTGACGACGTTGAGACCGTTTTCGAGGAAGCTGGAAACGGTGTCGCGGTGGGCAGCCGATACCAGAGGTCCCAGATTGGTCTTGCCGTCCAGCGGGTTACCGATTTTCAGTGCGCGCGTAGTCTCGATGAATCCCTCAACGAACTCGTCGAAGATTCCCCGCTGCACGAGAAAGCGGCTGCGTGCACAGCAGTCCTGGCCCGTGTTGTCGAAGACCGACATCGGGGCTGCCTGCAGACACTTGGCGAGGTCAACGTCGTTGTAGACGATACTGGCGGACTTCCCGCCGAGCTCAAGAGAAACCCTTTTCATCGTCGTTGAAGCCGCCTGGACGATGGACCGGCCGACCTCGGTGGAACCAGTAAAACTTATCTTGCTAACATCCGGGTGTTCAGCGAGGGCATTGCCGATCCGGGCGCCCGAACCAGTGAGAACCTGAAGCGCGTCCCCGACGACGCCCAGTTCCTTCACGATCTCACCAAATCGGACAGTTGACAGGGGGGTAAGGGCCGCGGGTTTCACAATTACCGAATTACCGCTGGCCAGAGCCGGGGCGATACTCCAGGATGCGATAGGCAGAGGGAAGTTCCACGGGGCAATTACGGCCACAACACCCAGCGGCTCGCGGAAAGTCATGCTGACGCCGCCGTCGACCGGAATGGTGTCCCCGAGGATCTTGTCCACCGTTCCGGCGTAGTACTTGAAGCACTCGGCGACACCAAGAACTTCCTGTCGGGCCGCCGCCAATGGCTTACCAACGTCGGTGGATTCGAGAAGGGCCAGTTCGTCGCTGTGGGCGATGACAGCATCGGCAATAGCCCAGAGGGCATCACGGCGTTCAGCCAGTGGCTTGCGGATCCAGGCGCGCTGGGCGGCCCCTGCGCGTTCGACCGCTGCATTTACGTCCGGCAGGTCGTAGGCGGGCACCTCGCCTATCTGTTCTTCTGTAGCGGGGTTGTAGACCGAAATAACGCTGTTCATAATCGGGTGCTCCTTCAGGAGAAGTGGGATTTGTCGAAAATTTCCTAGTCCCGTATGGACTCTGGGAAGCTCCGTTAGTTCCGACAATGCCTGAGGAAACTGCGGCCAGCGAGTGCTGGGAGCACCACGATAAGTAGCTGTATGTGCGCGGTGCACATTCCATAAACTCCTCGTTCATAGGACTGCGTCCATTTTTTTGCCAGCGAATAGCTGTGCATCAGGACCATGCGCAGGACGAATGTATGTGCAGGCTCAACACCGCAAAGCCTGGGGCAACTCCTACGCTGTAATCCAACTCACAGTGATGTTCGGCAAGGGGGCCGGCCCGATTGTGGGTACCGCGATGCCGCTCAATTCCGCCGTGTCGAAGGCATCGCGATGACACTCAGCTTCTACGTCCAGGAGGGACGAATGGCAACTAAAGATGTTAAATTTGAGCCGGTGGATGCGGGACCCAACGGAATATTGAGCCCGGACCGCTTGCTCAGCAGGGGCCTGGGAGTCCGGTCGATTGTGTTCATGGTTGTGGCGGGAGCTGCACCCATGACAGCCGTCGTGGCTGGTTGGCCTGTTGTCGTTTCTGCATCGGGAAGCACGGGCGGTCCGCTGTTCTTCCTTATCGCGACCGCTATTCTGTTTCTGTTTGCCGTTGGCTTTACGAGGATGACGCCCTTTGTGAAAAATGCTGGGGCGTTCTATTCCTACATCCAAACGGGGCTGGGCCGGGGTGTTGGCATGGGGGCTGCCACTTTTGCGCTCGGAACATACTTGCTGCTGTTTCTTGCGCTGTGTTCATACCTTGGATCGGCAACGCAGACCACCATTCAGGACCTGGGTGGCCCGGAGGTCCCCTGGTGGGTTTGCAGCATCACTCTCATGGTCATTTGTGGGCTCCTCGCCTATCGGGACGTCGAACTTTCCGCCAAGGTGCTTGGAGTTGTTCTGATCATCGAAACGGCGGTTCTGCTGGCCGTCAATATTGGTGTGATCGCCCATGGCGGCGCCGAAGGACTCAGCGCCGATTCACTTTCGCCTCAGCGGCTTAGCGAAGGCGTCGTTCCCCTTGGTGTCATGTTTGCCTTCTTCTCGTTCATTGGTTTTGAGGCCACCGCCGTCTTCCGGAACGAAGCACGTGACCCTGATCGCACTATCCCGCGGGCAACCTATATCGCCGTTATCGGCGTCGGCATCTTCTACACGTTCACTGCCTGGGCACTGCAGGCGGGAGTCGGAAGCAGCCAGATCGTCGAAATCGCGACGAATGATCCCACGAGCATTGTGGTAGGGCTCGCGGGACAGTACGTGTCCCCGCTCCTTGCCACCCTGCTCCAGGTTTTCCTCATCACCAGCCTTTTCGCCTGCATCCTCACTTTCCAGAACGTACTGACCCGGTACCTCTTTACCCTTGGTACGCAAGGTGTGCTTCCGACTGGACTTGGTGCAATCCACCCACGTCACCACGCTCCGTCCAGGGCAGCCTTGATCGTCTCGGTAGTAGCGATAGCACTGCTTGGTGTCGAGGCGATCATCGGGCTCGACCCGGTAACGCAGGCCTACACCTGGTTCTCAGGCTCGGCCACATTGGGCATCGTTGTTCTGATGGCTCTCACATCACTCGCGGTGATCGTGTTCTTCCGGAGGAATCCCCACAACAAGAAGGTCTGGGGCACGTTGCTGGCCCCCGCGCTTGCCCTTCTCGGACTCGGGGGAATTGTCTTTCTGGTCCTTCAGAACTTCGGGCTTCTCGTCGGCGGCGACCTGGCGGCGGGAATACTGTTGACGCTCATGGCTGCACTCTTCCTGGGCGGCGTGACCACCGCGCTGGTTATGCGATCCAAGCGGCCGGCGACGTATGCCGCACTGATCCCGGCAGGTTCCAGCAGCGAAGAAAGTTCCGCAGCGAGCTAAGAAAAAAGACTCATCTCCGTAGCCGCCGTCGCACAAGCCTTCTTGGAACGACGGTAACGGTGGCCGGCCGCGCAAAAGCACGGCCGGCCACTAGCGCCGTAGACGACAAGAACCTGCCAGGGGATTCACTACCGACTGGCTTTAAAAGCTGCGAGAGCAGCTGCTGATATTTAGGAGCTTCCCATTTCCGACAGCGCGTTGTTGAAACAAATCATCGACAAGAAGTACCCGACAGTGGCCTACGGCGAAGGCGTCTTCCTGTATGACACCGAGGGGCGCCAGTACCTGGATGGTTCAAGCGGCGCCATGACCGCCAATATTGGCCATGGCGTGGACGAGATTGCGGAGGCGGTGAAAGAACAGTGCCGCCGTGTGGCTTTTACGTATCGAACCCAGTTCACCAGCCTGCCCGCTGAAGAACTGGCCCGCCGGCTCACTGACATTGCTCCCGGGGACCTCGATATGGCGTTTTTTGTCAATAGCGGGTCCGAAGCATCCGAATTCGCCATCCGCGCCGCAGTGAGCTACTGGCGCGAAAGGGGGCTCCCAGGCAAAGTCAAAATCCTTGGCAGGACCATCAGCTATCACGGCATGACAATGGGCGCCCTGTCGATGTCCGGGCACGCAGCGCGCCGCCCCGACTACGGATCCTTGCTCCATGCGTTCTCCTTCGCCCCGCCGGCCTACGCCTACCGCTTCGCCCTGCCAGGCGAGAGCGAAGAAGCGTACGCTGCGCGCGCTGCGAAAGCCTTCGAAGACGCCATTCAGAACGAGGACCCCGGCACAGTCGCGGCAGTCATCGTCGAACCAATCGTCGGAGCCGCCGGCGGGGTCCTGACGCCGCCGGCCGGCTACTTCGCCGGCCTTCGCGACATTTGTGATCGGCTGGACGTGCTGCTGATCATCGATGAGGTCATCACGGGAATGGGGCGTACAGGCGACTGGTTCGCGAGTTCCTACGAGGACGTCGTGCCGGACCTTCTTCTTATCGGCAAAGGAATGAGTGCCGGATACTCCCCTGTTGCTGGCGTCCTGCTGCGAAGCCACATCGTTGAGGCGCTCAGAGAGGGCAGCGGCGTCGCTCCGTTCGGGCACACCTTCTCGGGGAACCCCCTGGGGGCAGCGACCTGCCTGGCGGTCCTGGACTTTATGGAACGCGAGGATATCCTAGCGAACGTTCGACAGCGGGGGAAGCAGCTCGAAGAGGGTCTGCTCTCCCTGGCAACGAGGTACCGCTGCATGGCCGATGTCCGTGGGCGGGGCCTGCTCTGGGGCTTCGAGTTCGTTATGGACCAGGAAAGCAAGCAGGCACCCGATCCTGCACTGGGAGCCGCTGGCCTATTCGTCGATGAATGCCTGGACCAAGGGCTCATTGTCTATCCGGCCGGGATCGCCCCGCTGAACAACGCCGTGATCCTGTCCCCGCCCTTGGTGATCACCGAAGAGGAGACACGGGTATTGCTGGCGAAGCTGGAAAAAGCCCTCCGCACCCTGGAACGCCACGTTGAGCGCTGGGCCGCTGTAGGTGACAACCGGCATGGATCCCCAGTTGGAACCGGAAGCTGACACTGATCCCGGCCGGTCCACACCGGCGCTGGTCAGCTTGCACATAGTGGTTGTAAAGGCTGTTCCGTCCACACACTTTTGAAACTCGACCAGGGCTGAAGATGGTCGAAGCGACCCATCTGCAAGCACCTCAACCATCAAGGAAGCCAAGTGACTACACCGATTCTTGCCGCCGTGCTGGAAAAGCCCGGAGCCCCACTTCGGATCCGCGAACTGCTGCTGGATGACCCGGAGGACAATGAGGTCCTCATCCGGACTGAGCGAGTGGGCCTTTGCCACAGCGATCTGCACTATCTGAAGGGGTCGCTGGATATCTCCCTACCGGCTGTCCTCGGACATGAAGTCGCAGGCATTGTCGAGCGCGTCGGCTCTGCGGTCACAAGAATCAAGACCGGTGACCGCGTCGTGGCAACAGTTACCCCCTCCTGTGGGGCATGCCGCAACTGCATAAGCGGGCGCCCGACCCAGTGCGACCGGGTCGACTCGATGCGTGAGCGGCCTCGACCCAGGCTCCTCTCACCTGATGGATTAGGCGTGGAGTCGCTCGGCGGTATCGGCGCATTTGCAGAGGCCATCCTCGTGAGGGAGGCATCCGTTGCAGTGGTCGGCTCGGATCTGCCTCCCCAGGTGGCATGTCTTCTCGGTTGCTGCATCAGTACAGGAGTCGGCGCGGTTATTCACGGCGCAAAGGTCGGACCAGAGGATACGGTTGCCGTAATCGGTTGCGGCGGTGTCGGAATAGCGGCCATTCAAGGTGCCCGGCTGGCTGGCGCACGACGAATCATCGCCATCGACGCCGTGCCGGCGAAGCTGGAGCTCGCCCGCAACTTCGGCGCCACGGACAGTGTTATCTCTTCACCCGACCCGACAGAAACACTCATTCAGGTCCGATCACTTCTTCCCCAAGGTGTCAGCCATGCAATCGAGGCGGTGGGCCGCAGCCAGACAGCGGAACTCGCCTTTTCGCTCCTGAGCCCGAACGGAACAGCCACCATCCTCGGTCTCATGCCCGCAGGGTCCGAACTGCGTATCCCCGCAGATGCGCTCGTCTACGGCGACCGACACCTGCAAGGCGCCTACATGGGCGCGAACAGGTTCCTCAGTGACGTCGACATGTTCACGGACCACTACCTGAACAACCGACTGGATCTCGATTCAATGGTTACTAAGGAACTGCCCTTCGAACGCATCAACGAGGGATTCGAAGCGATGTCGGAAGCGTCGACGATCCGAGTTGTGCTGAACATGACCGACAGGCAACCGTGATCCGGAAACTTTGAAGACCGTTCGGCAGCTGACTGTTACGCCGATCTCGATTTGATGTTGTGCCACGGCCAGCGCCGGAACGAAGGCTGCGCGACGGGGCGCCGCAAATCCTCCCGAACATAAACAGTCGAATGTCAGGGCTCAGCCCCTTCCGTCGCCGGTCATGGACGACAAAGACAACAACGAAACCAGAGGAGCACCTTAAATGACTGCTGAAGCACTAGCACGAATGACCGATATCACCCCCCACCTTGTCGAGCAACGCTCCTTTGTCGATGGCGCATGGCTGCAACTCGACGAAAACGGCCGCTACCTTACCAACCCAAATACGGGCGAACCCCGGCAGCCGATGCGAAAGACCGGAAAGGCTGAAGTCGAGCGCGCACTCGCCGCAGCGGCGGCTCTGCACGAGTCCGGGAAACTTGAAGACATCAAACTCCGGGACCGCCTTGAACTCCTGACCAAGGTAGCCGCATCTCTCGATGCCCAGAGCGAAGAAATCGCGCTGCAGGACAGCATCAACACGGGAGTCCCTATCCGGACCACCCGCCTGATTGCCGGTGCCCTCGGGGACAGAGTCCGGGGAACTATCGCTGAAGCGGAGCAGCTTGGCGAGTCGGAGACCCTGAACGGCGGTGACCGGTCTGTGGTCATCCTGCGCAAGCCCCTCGGCCCGGCCCTCATCGTTGGCCCCTGGAATGCCCCAACCTTTACCGTGGTAGGCAAGGTGGCGGCAGCAATGGCGGCTGGCTGCCCGGTCATCCTCAAACCCTCCGAGAACGCCCCCGGAGGTTGCCAACTCTTCGCCGAATCGATCGCCGCTGCCATGACCGAACTCAATTACCCGAGCGCCGCGTTTCAACTGGTTCACGGAAATTCGGAGACAGGATCACTGCTGACTTCGGATCCCCGCATCGAGGCTCTTTCATTCACCGGGGGCGATTCGGCAGGCCGCACGGTCGCGAAGGCTGCGGCGTCCAATCTCGCTGTCATGCAGATGGAGCTCGGATCCAACAATCCCGTGATCATTCTGGATGATGCCGATGTCAGCTCAGCGGCACAGTCCATTGTGCAGGGCATGACCCGTCTCAATGGCCAGTGGTGCGAGGCACCCGGCAAGGTACTGGTTGACGGGTCGATTCACGACCGCTTCGTTGAAGCTATGAAGTCCGAACTCAATAAGCTTCGGGTCGGAAATGCCTTGGACGAGACAACGCAAGTGGGTCCCCTGGCGTTTGAGCGGCAGCGTGATGGTTTGAAAGCCGCAGTGAATCGACTCCTCGAACTGGGGGGAACGCTGGTCACTGGCGGCGACCTACCAGATCTTAACGGCTGGTTCCTGGCACCGGGGATGATCGTCGGATGTCCCGCCGGCGCCGCCACGGAAGAACTCTTCGGGCCACTGGTCACGGTACATCCCGTGCATTCCGTTGAAGAGGCGCTTGGCCATGCAAACGGACCGGCAACCGGTCTTGATGCCTACGTATTCGGCGGTGACGAAACACGGGCCATCGACGTGGCATCCCGTATTCGTGCCGGGGAGGTCCGCATCAACGGCACGTTCATGAGCGACCTGGCCGGCAATTCGCGCCAGAGTTTCTGGGGTACCAGCGGTATTGGAGGCCACGGTCCCCAGTACGGCGTTCGCTTCTTTACCGGCGACCGCGTGGTTGGCGTGGACAGGACGGATTTGCCGCTCTAGGCGGCGTATCCGACCCCACCAAAGCGTAAGCGAGGCCCTGCGAGGCCTGCGACAGACATTCCAGAAACGTGACGCCTGGCTAAGGCGGAGGCTCCGCGTCCTCTCGGGCAAGCAGCAGGCCAGGGCCTGGCAACATGAGACGAGAAAGCCCTTCAATGACAGATACTTCAACGACAGATACGGTGCGGTTTTCACCGCTGAGTTTCCTTGAGGGCGCCACGGCGGCGATCCCGGCCTTTGGAAGCGACCTGGTCGATTTCCGTAGGGAAATGCACGCCGATCCTGAAGTCGGCCTGTATCTGCCCCGCAGCCAGGCCCGGGTCCTTGAGGCACTCAAGGGACTCGACCTCGAAATAAGCCTGGGAAAAGCGGCCTCGTCCGTGGTTGCGGTACTCCGGGGCGGGGCCACCCAGTCCCCCGTTGGGAGCCGTCCTACTGTACTGCTTAGAGGGGACATGGACGCCCTTCCTGTGGCAGAAAAAACGGGTATACCCTTTGCCTCGACCAATGGCGCAATGCATGCCTGCGGTCATGACCTGCATACAGCGGGCCTGATTGGTGCCGCCCGTTTGCTCTCGTCCGTACGTGACAACCTGACCGGCGACGTCATCTTCATGTTCCAACCGGGGGAGGAAGGACATGACGGGGCCCGCATCATGCTGGAGGAAGGCGTTCTTAACGCAGCCGGCAGGCGACCGGATGCTGCCTACGCCCTGCATGTCGTTTCAGACATGCCGTCAGGCGTGTTCACCACCCGGGCCGGTTCCTACATGGCAGCCTTCGGAGATCTGTCCGTCAAGGTTATCGGGCGTGGTGGGCACGGTTCGCGCCCCTTCCAGACTCTGGACCCCATACAAGTAGCTGCTGAAATGCTTGGCGCGCTACAGACGTACATCACCCGGCGATTCAACGTTTTTGATCCCGTGGTCCTGTCCGTGGGCCAATTCCATGGCGGTTCCGCCTCTAACGTCATACCTGATTCGGCGGAATTCAGGGCAAGCGTCAGATCTTTCAGCCCCGGTGTCGAAGCACGGCTCGCACAGGAGTTGCCGGATCTTATCCGGCAACTGGCGGCCGCTCATCAACTGACAGCCGACGCAACGTTCACTCCAGTTATGCCGGCCACCGTCAATCACGACAGTGACGCGGAACTCTGGGGCAGGACCGCCCGGACGTTCTTCGGAGAGCACCGGTTCGTGCCCAGCCCGTCCCCCAGGACCGGCTCTGACGATTTCTCCCGTGTCCTCGTGGAGGTCCCCGGAGCGTACGGGCACCTCGGAGCAGGGTCTCCAGATATCGACCCCATGGAGTGGGCTCCCATGCACTCACCCAGGGCAGTGTTTGACGACAGTATCCTCGTCGATCAGGCACAATTCATGGCGGGTGTGGCGCTTGGAAAGCTCCAGGAGTTGGAGGTGCGGGGAAGGCTCGGAGGGCCTCCCGAACGGCCACACCTCACTTGAAGCAGTGGACCTAGCAGTACCGGTCTCGACGCCCATGGATGGCACTTCACCACTATCAGGTTGCCGAAGCTCCGGACCTGACGCTCCAGGATCAAACAGATCCTCAATTCTTTGTAGGACAAGCCTCCCTAGAACTTAACCACATGTGCGGGTTGGAGGCGATTGCGATTTCTGACGACTCGACTGCTTAAGGGATACCCCTGGAACTAGTTGAGCGATAACTACGGCCGGCGCCGCCGGTCAACCAAGCTGAAGGAGGATTTGTGTCCCACCCTGAGCATCTCTTGATTTCGAACGTTGCGCTCCCAGTGATGGGAATAAACCTGAGCCAGAGACCAACACCTCCGCTTTCCATCGAGGTTACTGTAAGGCGGCCCCAAAACAGGGACGAAAAACTAAGCCGTGCAGTCAGCAACCTGATACCGGTCGCTTTGGAACGCAGGCAAGGAATCCTCGTCATTCAACGTGATTACGGCGAGTACACCGTTCGAGTCGACCCCGAAGTTCCATGCGGCACGACTCTCGAATCCCGTCGTCCCGACTCCGCAAGGTAACAACAAAAGCCCACCCTGGATCCCACAGACTTTCAGATTAGAGAACCTGAAGCTGTATACCTTGTCCTTTGAGATACACCCGAACCTGACGTCAGGCAGCAAGGAAAAGAACGTCAGAATAGGGTCGGAAGGCGGTTCCTGCACATGCTCCCCGAACAATCTCAGATTCAAACCTGACAACCAGCGCTGCTGTTCAGCTTGCGCGGGCGGGTGACTGGCAGATATGCAACAGCCTGTTGCCCGATTGTCCAGAGAGTGTCTGGACGATCAGTTCCGCTGCCCACAGCCGGGGACAATCCTCATGGGTTACCCACCGCTACTACTGCCGAGGGAGCTCCCCAATGGCTCCCGATTCCAGCCGTGGATAACCCGGATTGCCCCCAACTGTGGATAGCTCGCAGGGGCACGCGTCTAGCGGAAATTGCTGATTTGAGCCCGGCGCAGCGGCATCAGGCAAACGAAACCGCCCGCTGATCAACACAAGACAGCAGGTCGCGGACTGCCGCTAGGCAGGCAGTGCCCGCACGTCGGGGAACCAACCCGTTGGAGCCTTTTTTGGTTCCAGGTGTTCAGGGTCCCGGTGTTCTTTCATGTCGCAGTTGTAGAACGGCCCTTGGGGATCCAGGAGCACCCGCATGTGGTGGTCCGCGTGGTCTTTCCACCAGACGCTCATGCCGGTCGCTGGATCCAACCGTAGGTGCTCCCAAGCTCTCCAGAGCGCTGCTACACGGGAGACTGCCTCCGGATGGAAATACCATTCGATGCACCACTTGGCCGATTTTCCTGTGACGCTGCGAACATAGGTGGGCAGCAGCTGCTCATGGAGGAATTCTTCGGCGGATCCGTAGACGAGCTCCGGTGTCCTCTCCGCATCCTGGGCCTCCGTAGCTGGTGGGAGTGTGTCCGTGTCGTACAGGTCGAAGTCATTCGCCATGAGACCAGGTCCTTCCTACTTTGTAACCCAGGGGTTAGCCACCGGCTCCGCGGGCGCCGAAAGGGCCGGCTCTTCGGGGCGCGGGCTGTATTTCTTGATGGAGGTCTCCACGGCAACCTTGTGGGGTCCGGTGTACCAGGGCATGGTCCGCACCAGGGTGGCGGGCGCACCGGAGGCGAGCACCACTGCGCGGCCGCGGTCCAGCTCGGCGAGGTTGGAGACGTCGAAGATTCGTTCCTTGGCTTCCTGTCGGGAGCGGCTGGAACCGGACTTACCCGAGGATGTAGAGACGTTGATGTAGCTGTAGTCCCCGATCAGGTCGGACAGGGCGCGGAGGAATCCTTCTTCGGCGACGCCGCCGCCGTAGACCTTGATGTTCGCTGCTGACCAGATTTTCCGCATGTTCGCCTCTCCCCACAGCTCCACGCCTTGGGACCAGGACTGCAGGATGCCCATGACGATCAGGCCTTTGGAGCCGTAGTGGCTGAACTGGTCCGGCAGCCCGGCCCACCGGACAACGTTGGCCAGCTCGTCGAGAGCGAACAAGGCCGGCTTGGGAAGCCGGCCGCCGTTGCGTTCGGCGCGTTCCTCCATTGCCTCGGCAATCGCCACGGTCAGGGCCGTGGTCAGAGGGGCGGCGGATCCGGCACCTTCCTTGGAGAGGATGTAGATGGTCTCCTGTGACGCGGCGAAGGCGTGCGGGTTGAACTGGCGGCGGGTATCCGTGGCCACGGTCACCCCGCCCGTGGGGGCGACCCACCGCAGCGTGTTCCGGCTTTTGAGGCACTGAATCATTTTCTCGGCGGTACCGAAGATGCCGTCACGCTGCTTGTCAGCCAGCTCCAGCGTGGATTCCAGTCCCTTGTACTGCAGCTCGTAGTCGTACTGCTTGAGGATGTTGATCGGTTCCCGGTTCACCTGCTCGGTCACCCACAGATACACCTGCGTTATCGGTAGCTCCCCGAGAGCGGCGGCGAGGAAGTAGGAGGACAGAATGTCCTCTGCCTTGGGGTCGAAGTAGGCGTCAGGCTTTGACCCAGGCACGCGGGAGCCCACGGAGAAATGCTGCGTGAGCTTGTAGGCCTTCTCTTCGTCGGTGACGTACGATAGCGGGTTCCACCACCAGTCCGGCTCTTCCTGGGCGATCTTCTGCGGATCGAACACCCACACCGGCGCGGTGCGCTCACGGACTCCACGGGTACCGTCCACGACGTCGCGCTTATTCGACGTCGACACCACCGCACCGGGTGCGTCCAGGATGGCCGGCATGACCCGTGAGGTTGATTTACCGGTCCGAGGCCCCCAGATGTCGAGGCTGAGGTCTTCCCAGGACTGAATGAACTTCTGCCCTGTGGAGACGACCTTGCCGACGACGATGCCTGGCGTGTCCGTCACGCCCAGACGCTCAGCGGTCGCTTTTGCTCCCTTCTCGGAGAACGCGGCCAACGCCTTGCCGCGGCCCAGGTAGCGTGCGGCCTTGTCGACCCGGGCACGCTTGGACGCACCTTGCCGCCACGCCACGAGCACGACGATGGCCAACGCCAGGACGAGCCCGGCCATGACGCAGACAACGATGGTGGCTTCCGTGGGCCACGGCACGCGGCCTTTGATCAGACCTGCGATCAGATCGATCGGGTGCGCCGGCGGGGCGGCGATGCCAGCCATCCACGAGCCGACGTGCAGGGCGGCGTAGGTGCCGCCGACGAAGACGACGAGGAAGCCGATGGCCAGCCAGACCAGCAGGGCATCACCGACGCCGATTCCTTTGCGGTTGGGTGCGCTCATTCTGATGCTCCTTCACTGTGCAGGGCCGGGGCCGCCGGTTCAAGCAGGGCTTTGGCTGTGGTGCTCCATTTGGCATTGGTGTCGTTGATGCCTTCGGGGCCTTTCTCCAGGGATGTGAGTCCGACCTGGACGGGGATTCCGGGACGGCCGCCGACCTTGATGAGGAACTTTCCCCGGCCCGGGGGCTCAGCATCGACGCCGCGGGAGTCCCACGCGGGCGGGTCCTGCCAGCCGATTAGCTTTTGTTGCTCCTGGCGCGAGAGCGGGATGGCGGAGGTCAACTGGGGCATTTCCGAGGCGGGCAGGCCGCCGCAGATCACCATGCCGGAGCGTTCGACGAATCCGCGGGCTTTCATCCGGTCCTCTTCGGCCGGTAAAGCCAGCAGGTCGGACATGGTGTGGGAGATCATGATCTGTCCGACGCCGACGGAGCGGTTGAGCCGGGTCAGGGCGTCCACCCGGTCCACCATGCCTTTCCCGGCCCGCAGGGCCCGCCACAGTTCGTCCAGGACGACGAAGTAGTTCCTGCGCGGTTCAAGCCCGGCGTCGGCCAGGGCATTGGCGACGTTGACGGTGCCGAAGCCGTAGGACCAGCACGCCAGCAGTACCGCGGCCTGCAGGTCCGTTTCGGTCTCATCAATGCTGGAGACGTCAAAGACCACGGCACGGTCGCGCACCATCGGCTCGGAGGTTTGCCGGGAGAAGATTTCCCCGAGCTTCCCGCCTCCGGTCAGACCCAACAGGGTGGCCTCCAAGGCGCGGGTCTCCCTCAGGTAGACAGACTTGTCTCCCCGGTCCAGGGCGACCTGACGCAGCTCATCCGGTGCGGACACGATCACGTCCAGCAGGTCCTTCAGCACCGGAACTCCGTCAAAGCGCTCATCGAGGACCCGCAGGGCGCGGTCCAGGATCGTCTGTTCCTGGTCGGTGGGCGGGCTGTTCCGGCTGATCGTGATCAGCGAGACGACCATGGTCAGGCGGCGGCCATGAGCATCGGCACGGACGCGTGCCCCGTCCTCAGGATGGCCGTTCTCCTCGAGGAGCTGGGCTGCCTCGACAGCCTGGCCGGGGTCCAGGATGTTCAGGTACCCGACCCCACGGCCAAGCCGGATGACCTGCCCGCCGAGCGCACGGACGGCTTTGACATGTTCACCTTTGAGGTCTCCCAGGATCAACGGGTGGACCCCTTGGGCGGAGAGTCCGATGAACATGCGACGCACGACCGTGGATTTGCCGAGCCCTGGTTTTCCGAGGATGAAGGCGGAGGGGTTGGAGATCAGGCGGGCGCGCTGGAACCAGCTGATCGGGTCGCAGCAGACCGTGGCCTGGGTTTCCTCATGGCGTCCCAGCGGGACACCGATCATGGGCGAGGACGCACCGGAGGAGAACGGCCACAACCCGCACACCTGCACGGTGGTTCCCCGGTACTCCTTCACGGACGGGACGAGCCGGGCCATGCCCCCGCCACGGCCGGACCAGCCACGAGCACCCGGACCAACTTCACGCGACTGCTTCCCCGTCCTTTTCTGCTCAGGCTTGACTGGGGTAGCGCCAGGATTTTTGTGTCGGGAGAAGAGTTTCAGACCGGCCATTACAGGGCATCCCTAATCCCGGACGGGACCATGCTGTGCTGGGGCAGCACCAGCCCCAAGGGCAGGGACGCGGCAAACGCGGTGTCCTGGGCCCCGTAGGCCCGGCGCAGCAACACCCGCGCGGTGCCGGAGGTCTGCTCGACAGCCGCGACGGCATCAGAGAGCCGCTCCCTATCGGTCACGGTGGCGGTGACGACCATGCCGAAGTTCACCAGCCCGGCGCCTTGGGCTTCTTCCTGCGCGGTCTGCGCCGCTGAACGGGCGTCAACCAGGGCACGGGCGGAGGGGCGGTTTCCGGAGGTGATGCGGACGTTGGCGTTGTTCTGGTCTCGCTCGACGACGGCCGCGGCGCGTGCCGAGTCCATCGGACGGTACAGCAGCGAGACGCGTTTGGGGTCAATGTCTCCGTGCGGGGCCAGCAGGCGGGACAGGACCGAGGAGTTCACTGACCCGCGCGGGGCGGCGGTCATGGTCCAGGAGACCGAGTACGCGGAATCGTGCCGGTAGTCATCCCAGCTGGCCTGTGTCGCGGTGGGGCCGGCTTCGCCCCAGGTCAAGGATACCGGGGAACCGGCGGCGTGGGCTTCATCGATGATCAGTGCCGCCGGCGGGTCGTAGGCGATCCGGACGACCTCGCAGAGTTCCTGGGCCGTCATCGGCCGGGCGATCCCGGCGCCGGTGGACTGCAGCCGTGCTGAGAGGCCCGGGATCCGGGAGGCCAGGTCGCGGGCCACGTCTTCCGGGGTCCGTTTCTTGGCCCCGGCCCGGATGGCGGCGTTGAAGGTCAGGGACACCCAGGCCCGTACCGTGGCTGATCCTTCCGGGTACGTGTCCACGACCTCGTGCAGCATGTCGCGGGCGAACTCGGGGGCGTCTGGGTCGATGTTCATCATGACTTCGTTCCGCAGCCGGTACCCGGAGTCAGGCGCGGTCTCGACCGTGACGGCTGCGGCGTCCAGGCCTGCTTCGTCGGCCAAGGAGGCGAGCCAGCCGCCCCAGTTCGCCACCCAGGCATCGACCTGTTCCGGGTCAACGAGGGAGGCTCCGTCGGGTTCAGTCGAGAAAATCACGGTGAAGTGACCCGTGGCGGGGACGTGCAGCATGGCGAAGGGGCGCTTGTAGGAGTCGGTGAACTCGTACAGGGTGGACTTCGCTGCCAGACCGGGCAGCTGGTACATGCCCCACTCCGTGACGCCAAGAGGGCCGGAACGGTAAAGGTTCGTCCCGGAGGCCCGGGAGAGCTTGAACGCCGTCCGGGTGCCGAGGCGGTCTACGGCGGACTGGCCGTGCTTGTCCTTGACTGTCAGCAGCAAAGCCATGACACCGGCAAGGGCAAGGACGCCCAGGCCGGCGAGCAAGCCCCACAGCGCGAAGCTGACGATGCCCATCAGGAGCCCGGCAAAGACAATGGCGGTACCGATCGCCCCGAGGTTGGCCAGGCCAGCTGAGCGCGGTAGGCGCCAGTTGCCGTAGGACGGTTCCTTGTACTCGGTGTTAATTGCTGCCACTGGGGCCCTCCCCTGCTGAATCCTGCGCTGTCTTTTCAATTGCCTGCGACGTCCTGGACGCCAACTTCGCACCTGTGGCTACAGCCACTCCGGCGGGCCCAGCTGCCGCTGCACCGCCGCCGGCTCCTGCCGCTGATACCGCTCCGCTGGAGCCAGCGGCTGCTGTCGTTCCGGCGGTTGCTCCGGTACCTGCCTTGGCTGCTGCGTCAGTGCCGGCGGCACCGCCCGGTCCGCTGCTGCCCGGAGTGGGTTGCCCACCTCCGCCCCGGGGTCCGGCGGGTCCGTCGCTGCCCTTCGGCGAACTGCCGCCCCGCATGCTTTGGGTGTTTGACGTGCTCGATGACGATGCGGGAACGGGGGATGCATTGCCCCTGCCGCTCCCACCCCGGCCAAGCGAAACCGCACCGGTTGCGATCGCTCCCACAGCTGCTCCCGCCCCCGCGCCTCCACCAGAGGCAACCGCACCAACCATCGGGGTCACGAACCGCATCAACGCCGGCAACGCGAAAAGTGCCACGACCATCAGCGTGAATCCGGTGATGGGCTTCACCAGATTGGCGCTGCTGCTACTCCCCTTGCCCATCAGCAGGAACGCGACCGAATACACGATCGCAGCGGCTGGTTTGTAGAGGATGAAGGCGATCGTCCAGCCAACAGCCTTCTGGAACCACTGCCGGCCCATCTCCGTGTTCGTGAACGCGGCCGTGGTTGGGAGGACCCCGGCAAGGATCACCAACATGCCGCTGCGCACCACCATCAACACGACCTGAACCAGAGACGCGATCAGCCCGATCAAGCCCAGGACGATCAGGACGAACACCCCGACGCCGGTCTGGTTCGTCATCACAAGGATCTTCAGGGACTCTGCGAAACCCTTACCCTCGGTGGCACGATTGATCACCACCGCGGAGAAGGCATCAGCGGCGACCACCAGAATGGAGATGACGCCCAGACCGAGGCCGGAGACAAGCGTCAAGGTCAGCAGGGCCCGGAGCAGATCCTTCAGGGGCGCACCCCGCTGCTCCCAGATCAAGCGAATACCACCCAGGATGACCGCCAAGACAGCAAGGGCCAGAGTCCACGGCATCAGCTCACTGTTCACCACCGAAACAACGGGGCTTGCAGTTCCGTCCTGGCTGGCCAAGTTCACGGTTGGCATTGAAACCCAGAAGGTCGACAGCGTGGTCACCATCTGGCTCATTCCCTCCATGATGGCTTTGGCGAGGTTGTTGATGGCATCGTCTGCAATACCGGCGGCAACATTGCTCGCACCCTGCTGGGTCCAGCACAGAGCGTTCCAAACTTCGCACTCTTTCTCTGCCATGTCAGACGCCGGCCCAAGGGATGAATGAACTCAGGTCACTGATCTGGCGGACTGCATTTCCACCGGCGGCGGGGATGTCCATCTTCCAGTCGCCGTCTTCCCACAGCAGGGATGTCGAGAAAGCGCCGTATCCCCCGTCACTGCTCTTGATTGCTAGCTCTACGACCGCAGCTTTGGGCGTATACGAGTGGATGATGAAGCCGGCGATCTGTACCTTCGGAATGGTTCCCCCTCCGACGTCCTTCCCTTCCCTTATTGCCTGTACCGCTTTGTCCCGAGTGGGACTGTCAGCTGAGAGTTCCAGGTAAACCTGCTTCGCATAGCCATTGAACGAGGCAGCCCAGATGTTCGCCGTGGCATAGAGCGCTCCGGTGGGCGACTGCGCGAAGCAGGACCTCAGACCGTCCTTGCCTACCGTTCCCGGGCCTGCGGTGGTTGGGTCGGTTGGGACGGCCATGATTCCCACCAACTCCCACTTGGACTTCGGTGCGGTGCCCAGCGCTGTGTGGTTGCTGGCAGGGAGTCCGCAGACACTCTTGTCAGAGGCAGTAGACGTGCTGGGGCTTGCCGGGGCGGAGCTGGCCTGCGTGGGTGCTGGTTGGGCGTTTCCCTGTTCTTTGGGGAGCAGGAAGATGACGACTGCTGCTGCGATCAGCGCCACCACCAGCGCGGCCGCGATGATGAAACCGGGTTTGGTGAACGGATTGCTGTTGGTGGTGTTCTCTGGTGACTGGCTCACGATGAACCTCCCGTTGTCGGTGCTGGTTTAGACGAAGGCGCGGACGATACCTGAGGAGCCGGTGATGATGATGCAGCCCATCAGGACCCAGCCGAGTTTGGCGATTGATTCGCCGCCTTCTCCACGACGGAGCTGGATGACCATGCCGATGCCGACGATGATCACGCCAAGGACGCCAAGGACGAGGCCGATACCGGAGGCCCAGTTCAGGACGGTGAGCAGTCCGCCGGCTTCGGCGGGCACGACAGGGGTCGGGTTGGGGATGACGCTCGCGGCAAGAGCGGAGAAGGAGTTCATGGTGAGACCTTTCAGTGGTTAGTGCTTTGGGTTGGGTTCCGTAGCCAGAGCAGCTACGTCGGTGATGAAGCGTTGATATTCCTTGCCCGGTGGTGTCGTCGTGGAGTCGCCGTGCCGCCATGCCTCGACCCAGGGGAGGATCCAGAGGCGCGGTGCTCCCCCGCCGATAATCGCTGCGAAGTCACGCAGCGCCTTGGGGGTCTTTCCTGGTGCATCTGCCAGAACGGCGAGGCCGATAAGTTCAACCTTGGGTGTTGCTCCTGATGCCCATTGGGTCAGGGCGCTTTGCGCGCTGGTGAGGCCACGCATATCGTTGCGGCAAACCAGCAGCACCCGGGGCTTGCTGCCGTCCTGCATAACAGGCCAGCAGTGCCCGGCAGGGCGTGCCCAGCCGATCAGGTCCGCGGTGCGGCTTTCACCCGCTCCCCCGTGGCTACCAACAATCCACAACAGCGTGGACCCGGACACTACGCGGTTGGCCAGCCGGTCCGCGGTGTCCGGTTCGACCATGCCCCTCAGCGGTGTGCTGATCGCGGCAGCTGGCGGGACGTGCACCTCGGGTGTTTCCTCGTCGTCGCTTTCGGCTGGGCTGGTGATCCAGGGGTTCAGAGACAGTTGCATCGTTCCTCCTTTCCGTCGTTCGCTGTTGGGTGTCTAAAAGCCCTTGGCGACGGCGGCCGCGGCGGCCAGCCATGCCCGCTGGGTCGCGGGCTGCAGGGCTTCATAGCGGATGGGGCCGTTGACCAGGGCCGGGTCGTAAGGAATCCGGACGACAGTACGGACGAATGGCTCGAAACCGTCTGCGATCCGCTGCGCCTCAGCCTTTGCCCGCTTCAGGGCATCCCCAGTCATGCTGCGCTTGGCGTCGGTGGACTCGGAGACGATCACGACGGCGTTGCGTGCCAGCTCGGCGTCGTGGCCGCCACGGGATTCGAGAGTTTGCAGGGTCAGCCGGGCTGCTTCCGCTCGATCCTCGATGGCGGTGACCGGGACGACGAGCTGGTTGGTGTGGTCGATCATCCGGCGCCAGTTGGCCGCACGGGCGGTGTTGCCGGAGTCCATGATGACCAGCCGGTAGTAGCGGGTGAGGACCTGGTGGGCGATGTCCACTTCCTCGGCGGTGACTTCGTGGTCGCCTTCTTCGTTTTCGTCTGAGCGCAGCACGTCGAACTTGTCGGCCGTCTGGTGGTGGACGAACTTGGCGATCTCGGCCGCGTTCGTGGACGGTGACAGCAGCTCGGTGGAGGAATCGATCAGGTCCAGGACGCTGCGGTCGTGGGCGCCCTTCTCGGTCCTCCAGCCCAGGGTGCCCTGGGACTCGTTGTTGTCCCAGGCGACGGTCGCGGCCCCGCTGTAGCGGGCAAGGATTGCCGAGAGCATCACCACCGTGGGTGTCTTGTTCGCCCCGCCCTTGCGGTTGACCACGGCGATGGTCCGCGGACCGGGCCAGTGCTGGCTGACGGTCCGAATATCCTCCCGCTCGGATAGTTCTTCCGCTGAGGGGTCCATTCGGAAGCCCATCCGGGTCAGGGCTCCGCGCCAGCCCTGCGTGGCTGGTTCCAGCACCGGGGCGCTGACCAGGAAGGAAGTCTCCTTCAAACTCCGCCGGGTCACCGGAGCATCAGCCTCAACAGCTTGCTGCGGTGCCTCGCTAGCAGGGGCAGCTTCTTCGGCCGCCAGAGTATCCACGGCCAGAGGCGGCCAGGTCTGCCGTTCAACCACGGGCTGGGCCGGCTCTGGTTTCACCAGAGGCCCTGCGGCGGGAGCGGTGTCGCTAATCTTCGGGGCGGCCGCTACGGATGCGCCGGTGCGGCGGCGGGCGGGCCGCGGTTCGTAGGAGACGGATTCGACGTTCCCGTCTGGGTGGACGATCAGTTCGCCGTGGCCTTCGGGATCTTCAATGCGGACGCGGACGGGGCGCTGCAGCGTCCTGGCTTCGGCCACGACCAGTGCCAGAGCGTTGTCGCGCAAATCCTGCAGCGTCTCCCCTGCAGGGACGACGCGGGAGTTTCCTGCGACGGTGACCTCGGCGGTGCCGTTGTCGCTGATGATGGCCTTGATGTTCGGGAAGGCCAGGACATCGCTTGGTGTGGTGCTCATAAATCTGATTCCTTACGTTGACGGAGTGAGTGAGGCACGTACGGTTAGGACGCGGGCGGGGTGAGCCGGTTGACTTTCCACGGGGCTTCCGTGCCGGTGCGGAGCAGCTGCAGGGTGTAGGTGCCGGCATCGGTGGGAACGGCAGCCATGACGCCATAGCCATTGGCTTCATCGACCGTCAGCGTCGCGGGGCCGGTGACGCGGGTGGCGGGGACGTTGGCGGGGTCCACGGCTGAATAATCGGCTGTGGCCTGCGGAGTCAGCCAGCGGGCCAGATCGTTGGCCCACTGCTTGTCCTCCACGCCCGGGCGGGCGAAGTCCGTCATGGCCTTCTGCGCGGTCTCTACGGCGGCGTCCTTGCTGGCCTGATCCCAGCTGATGCCGATGGTGGCCGGGACGGTGCCGCCTGGAGCCTGCGGGCCGCTGCTCGCGCTTAGGGAAACCGGTGCAGAAGCGGCGGCTGCACTGGTCGCCGGCGCTGGTGTAGTGTTCGCTGCCGGCGCGCAGGCCGTGCACAGCAGAACCATCGCGGTCAGTGGCAGTGACTTCTTCACTTCTTCTCCTCTTGGGTGGGCAGGTACAGGAAGGCTGACGGGATCGTGTTGCTCACGGTGCGGGTGTAGTAGTTGTGGTCATCCGGCGGCGGGTTGCCGTTGTAGCCCTCTTCGACGTAGGTCCCGTCGTTCTTGACTTCCTTGACCACCGCCACGTGGCCGAAGGTGGGGTCTGACCCGCCGACGCCTGGCGCGTACCAGACGACCGCACCGACCCGGGGCGTGCTGCCGGTGGGCCAGCCCTTGGCGTCCCATCCGGCCTTCCACGTCACCGCGGAACCGAGGCCCTGCCCGTCCGGGCGGAAGTTCCCGTTCAGGAACTTGAACGGGGCACTGGTGGACCCCATCTGCTGGTTGACCCGCCACAGGGCGAAGTCCACGCACTCGCGGTAAAACATGCCCAACGGCGAGGCGGCCGCGGAACCTGCCCCTACCTGCAACCAAGTCGGAGAGTCCTTCCACGGGTAGTCATCCCCCGCACCGGACTTCCCTGGGATGGCGCAGTCACTGCCCTCGAGGGAGAAGCTCCCGCCCGAGAGCGCCTGGACGAGCTCGACGGCCTCAGGCCAATACTTCTGGTAGTGGTACGGGTCCGCGTTCCGCTGGACCTTGTTCCCGGCGATAGTCGGCTCCAACAGCTCCCAACCCGGTACAGCCTGCAGCGCCTTGATGAAATTGGTGGCACTGATCGTTGGATCCATGCGATCCGCGTAGGAGCCCCACGCGCCGTTGTCGCGCTGCTGAAACAACCCACGGGAATCCGGGCCGGGACCGTCGCCGTAGTCCAGCACACGCAGTCCCGACTCCCCTAGAGCCACCATGACGCTGATGGTCTGGCCCTTCACGGAGAGGTTCAGCGCCTTACCGGCGCCCATCACAGCGGCAGCGTTCTTCAACTGCTCCGCGCTGTATCCCTCCACGTTCGTGTTTCCGTCCAGGGCCACAGCTGCCGGGCCACAGTCGGCCGCCGCAGGTTTCGCAGGATTCAGCAGAAGGATGAATGAGAAGACCAGCCCGAAAAGCAGCCCGGGAATGACGATCAAGGCCACAAGCACCAACGACTTCCGTTGGTTCATCGTGTGGTCCGTTCTCTGACGAACGACCTTAGGTCTTGCATGACCGTTCCCTCCCCCGTGTGCCGAAACTCGCGTCTTCGACTAGGCGTCCTGGCCAAGATGCCGGGGGTGCGTACCTGATGGGCCGAACCCCTACCCGGCTAAACTCGGCCAAGAAGCTAAAATAAAGATAGATACCAAATATTGAGTATTTGAAAATATTTAACTATTGGTAGCAGTTTAGCAGGTTCATTGTCATGCGTCCTGTCACGTCAAGGAGTGTTTGTGCCCGTCTCAGCCAAAGAGTTCAAGAGCTGGCTGGACGCTGCGTCCATCAGCACTTCCCCGGCTGCCCTCAGTGCACTGACGGGCCTTAACCGCGGAACCCTGGGAAACCAGCTGCGGAGAGGGAACGTGGCTGAATCGACGGTTGTCGCCGTAGCACGGGCAGCCGGGTTAGGGGTGCTTCAAGCTCTCACGGCCTTCGATGGATATCGCGACGTTCTCTCCCGGCCCGTGGAACCGTCCGCTGCCGAAGTTTTGAGCCAGGTCCACCACGCGGATCTCATGGGAGAGCTGCAATTCCGGACCTCAAAGACCCATTACCCCCGCGAACTCAGAAGCCACATTCCACTCATTGAATTTCCGCACGATGGTTCTCACCGTGCCTGGGTGGACGCCCTGGATCCGGGAGACCTACGACACCGCATGGCCGCGGAATCGGGAATGGCATTGACGTACATCATCACGTCCCTCACGGAGAACCGTCTCTCGCCGCACCTTGCCGTAGCGGCGTCCCGGGCGACCGGAGGGTCTTTCGCCTCAGGACTCGTCGTTGTCGGCCTGATAACGCCGGCAGAAGGCGGCTGGCAGGTGCGTGCACGCGAAGACGAACTGCTGGAGGTTTCCGACGACGCCCTTGTGGAGCTGATTTCAGCGCGCATTAACCTCCTGCAGCGCCGAGTGAAACAGCGCAAAGAGGCCCGGGAATACGCAGAGAAGATGACGGAGCTCCTGGGATGAAGGTGCTGGCCGTTGTACCCACTCTGATGCTCATTCTCTTGGGGAGCCTGACGTTCAAACGCCTCAATGCCCCTACTACGGGATATCAGCATGCACTCAAGGGAAAAGGCAGAAACGTCGCGCTGTCAGGAATATTCCTCACACTGGCTTACCTGCTTCTTGTACCACCCGTGTATTACGCAGTCGACTCCATCATGCCCATCACGAACGCGACGGACTTGCTTTCGAAATACTGCGCTCTGGTCGCCGTGGCGTTTCTTGGAGGCCACCTCAGCCAGGCCTACGGTTCAACGTTCGCCAGACGCTGGACTGTAGGCATGCCCGGTGCGGTCATGCTTGGCCTCACCGCTACAGGCCTCCTGTTGACGGTTCTGGCCACGGACGGCCCGGCCCCCTCCCCACAACTGCTTGATTATGCAGCGCAGCCCAGCGTCCGCCTTAACACCTGGCTGGTCCTGATCTATGTTGCCTACGTCGTAACACCCCTGATTCGGCCGGCCTACTTGGACGCCCGTCGGAACCCTTTGGCCATTGGGAAAGTGGCGTCTGGGATGATCGCGGGAGGCTTCACGCTGTCCTTGCTGCGGGCCGGTAGCTATCCCGCGGAATGGTATGGGTCCAAAGACCTCGCCTATGTGTACATGCTCATCTCCTACGCCTCGACCGCCTTGGTCGTTATTGGCCTTGCGCTGTTTGCATATGCGCGACGCCAGAAAAAGCCAGAACGTGAGCTGGGATCCGCCCTGTCGATCGACTAGAAGGACGCTATGACGACTCCCCAACAGGCAAAGACAGCCGTGCAGAAGGTACTGGCAGAGGTCCCACGTGAGCACGAGGCGGCGTACCAGGTCATCTACGCCGCAGTCCGTGTCTGTGTGGAGGCTGGCATGGAGCGGAAGGCGGCCGCGAGATTTCTCGGCATCTCACGTTGGCGCATCGACAAACAAGGCCGTTACTTCCGCTCGCTCAGAGCTACCCGGGATCTGTTCCGCGGGGCTTTTAGCGCTACCTCCGCGCAGACGGCCGCCGGGCCCGTCGATGAGATAGTGCGGCGGGCATGGTCGTGACATGCAGGCTCGACCCATATCCAAAATTTTTGGAGTTTATGACATATTGGAGTCATGGACTTTTCACCACGTGTCATGAGGGCCCGCGAAGCCACGGTATGGACGCCGAGCAAGATTAAGCTCGACACACCCGCGCGGATCCCTGCGTATGCATTCGTCGCGTGACACGTTAAAGCCATGAGTGCACAACCAGGACGCGTCCGTCACCCTGACGGCATAGATCTGGTGCTCCTGCAGGGCCGAGTGAGGCCGGAGCGCCGCAAAGCCATAAACAGCGCAGCTGCGAACTCTGGCCGGTCAGTCGGCCTTTACCTTGAGGACCTGGTCCTCTACTTGGAGAAGAACGGCGGACTGCCGGTCTTCCCCAAGATAAACCGACAAGCTGAGGAGCTGCCTATACAGGCCGCTTCTTAAACGAAAGACCCCGCACTAGGTGCGGGGCTTCCGAAATCCTTCCATCACCGTCTCTGTTTGGCGACTGTGCCGGCGATGGATACCAGAACCTTCCCGCGAGGGACGGTCCCTTTGTGTTCCCTTCAAACTGAAAGGTCTTGTCCCCCTTATGGTACCGGACCCTGCCCGGGCGTCAACGCACGTCCCGGCCCGAGTTGTGCCCTGCGGCGAGCAGGGAAAGGCCACGCCGAGAATCCCCGGCTATGTGGCGGTGCAGGGCTTGCCTGGCGTCTGGAAGCAGCGCGACCACGCGCTACTAGGCGAGCATTCGAAACGCACCGAAGCCCCCCGGCGCCTTAACCGGATGGTGGAGCGGAACGAGGAAAACGTCCTTCGCGCCGTCCCTGAGGGCAGCTGCGCGCTGACGATGGACTTCGACTGGCTGGAAGCTATCCGCCAACACCCCAAGCTCACTTGGCGCAGATCCGACTTCCGCCGAAACCTCCTCGCCGTGGCCTCGCTTTTACTTCTGGGCTTCGACTTCAATAGCCACACGGTGACCCCGGGCAACGCCTACCTGTTGGCCTCAGCCGGTATCGGCCAAGGCACCCTGGGGCGCATCAAACGCTGGCTGATGCGCCACGGATTCCTCGCCATCGTCGCTGGCGGCCGCTCAGCGATCTACACCCCCAAAAACTGCAGCGGAGAGACCAACCTCTTCAAGGTTGGCGAACGCGAAGAACGGATGGCCGACAGGGCCGTCTACGTCCTCTGCCGTCCCGCCACCGAAGAGGAACTGGCCAGGTTCGGTGAAGAAGAAGTCCAGCGCATGGAATCCAAGTGCAAACTGGATCCGCTTCTGGGCATGTTCGGATTCGCTGTGGACATAAATGGCAACCCTAACCTGTCCAAAGGAAAATCAACCCCCAAAGGCATAATGGCGTGGGCTTCGCCCACACTGAAATCCTATTTTGAGGCGGCCACTAAATGGGTGGCCGATATGACGGCCGCTCGTACAGATCTGCAATGGCCAGCTGATAAAACGACAAGCGCCAATGACAAGGCAACCCGCGACTTCAACGAGTTGCAAGCGGCCCGTACCGTCCAATGGAACTCACCGCCACTCCGTAAGCTGCGCTCACGCCACCTCGCCCGGATCCTGGCGCCCTTTTTCCGTGCCGGTTACACACCAAGCGATGTCCTGCACGCTCTCGACACCAAACCCGACGGCACCGAGCACCGTCACGATGGCTTCCACGGCGCGTTGAACCTTCCCGCGCTCCTGCAAAGCAGGCTCAACCACTGGCGGGTTAACGGCCAGCCTGTCTACAGCCGTCGGCAACGCGCCTTGCAGCGCTCCGAGGCGGCAAAAGCCCAAGCGAGGGCCGAAGCCCAGCGGATCCAGCAGCAAGCAGCTGAACGCCGCTCAGACACTGTGCGTGCGTCCTGGCGAACAAGGTTCGCTGATGACTACCAAAAGGGACTTCAGGAGGCTGCCGTACGCGGCACCACGCGCTGACGCCCAATGTGGACCGCTTTGAGATTTATCCTCCGGTCTCCACCCGGCCCACAGTAGGGACAGCGCAAAACCGAAGCACTTCCCCATGGTCCAGGCCTGGGGGTTGCCGTCTCCCCCTACCGTCTCCGTTGGGTCTCTTTCAGCCGGGACGACACACATCTACCGTGCGGGCCGCGAGTGGGAGGGCACAGGAACCGTGGCGGCGTGGCCGGCTTCTTAGGCACCGGGGGGATCCCAGCGAGCTACTGGCGGGGATGACCACAACCAGAAACCGCACAAATCGAGTATTTCTCCTAGGGGGGCTTGAATAAAAGTTCCTAGGTGGACTAGAGTGGAAGTGTTAGCAGCCCAACGAGAGGAACTGAAAATGCTCACCGAAACCACCTATCCAAGCGGAAACACCGTCACCTTCGACCACGAAGACAAGTGGTTTCAGACCTTCGGAGCCGCCAACAACATCCTCAGCGGTGACTACGTGGCCGCCGGAGGAACCGGGCGCCAGCACTTCTGGATCGATAAGGAAAGCCTGCAGGCATACGTCCCCGCTGCCATCCGCCACGAATGAAGGAGCGCCGCCATGATCCGCAAGTGCATTGCCCTCGTCATCCCCGCGCGACTCAACGACGAAGTCACAGCCAACCGCCAAGACGTCCGCCACGGCACCCTTGAAGCGCTGTACGGACAGCTGGACTGCATCGTCAATGGGGACTGGCAGGTCTACCTCAGGGCTGACAGCCGGAACGTCCACCCCAACGTACGAGCAGGGCAACTACTTCGGGAGACAGGCCTCTACCTGCCCGAGGTAGCAGGCACCGCTGTTTACCTGGGACGCGCGGAACACGGCTGGGACACCGACGCCCCAACCCATCTGATCCGCGTCGCAGAAAAGTTATTCGACACCCGCCTAGCTGTACTGAGTCAGGACGTTGGTTACATCGTGAATGGGTGAAGACCTCTTAGGTTGGTGGTTACCACACACAGCCAACGACTAAGAGGTCTTCATGTCCCACCGTAATGCCCGTCTGACTCCGAACGGTAGGCGGATCCTTATCGAGCGCGTCCTCGCCGGCCGTCCCGTTGCCCATGTCGCGAAGGAAATGGGCATCTCGAGGACCTGCGCACACCGCTGGCTCAGCAGGTACAGGACGCACGGCTGGGACGGTCTTGAAGACCGCAGCTCCCGCCCAAGGTCGTGCCCGCACGCGACCTCCGCGGAAGTCGTATCTGATGTTCTGACCCAGCGCGTTGAGCACCGCGAAGGGCCAGCGGGCCTGGCCTTGCGCTGCGGGACGAGCGCACGGACGGTCTCTCGGATCCTGACCCGCGCGGGCATGCCCCGACTGTGGGACCTGGACCCGGTGACCGGGGTACGGATCCGGGCATCCCGTGCCACGGACCGCCGCTATGAGCGTGACGCTCCCGGAGATATGATCCACATCGACGTCAAGAAACTGGGGCGGATTCCCGACGGCGGAGGCTGGCGGGCCGACCCGAAGCAATCCGCCCGCAACCACTCAACAGGCCATACAAGGGTCGGTTTCGACTACGTCCACGTGGCCGTCGATGACCACACCCGTCTGGCCTACGCCGAGGTCCTGCCCGACGAGAAAGGCCCGACCTGCGCCGGGTTCCTCACCCGGGCCGCAGCGGCCATGGCAGCCAACGGCGCACCCGTCCGCAGAGTCATGACCGACAACGCGTTCGCCTACCGGCTATCGAAAGACTTCCAGGACGCACTGGCTGCACTGGGCGCCAAACACATCCTGATCAAACCCCGCCATCCCTGGCAGAACGGCAAAGCAGAACGCTTCAACCGCACCCTCCAAGAAGGCTGGGCCTACCGGCAACCCTTCACGTCCAACCAAGCCCGGACCGACGCCCTGCAGCCCTGGCTAGACTTCTACAACAACCACCGGCCCCACGGCAGCCTCGGAGGCAAACCACCCATCAGCAGGTGCAACCAACCTACTGACTGAGTACACCTAGCCGCAGTGGAATTCGTTTAGCCAACCCATGGTGGCCGGAAACCCCGGCCACCCCTCCCTAGGAGCCCGGAACCATGAGCATCACCGTCTACACCATTACCGATGAAACAGGCCGTGAGTGCGGTAACTGCACCGCCACCAAGAAGGCCATGGACCGCCAGAGAATCACCTACCAGGTAAAGGAGATGACAGAGATGGAGCGGGACATTTTCCGGCAGGCCGGCCACATGGCCGCGCCCGTCGTCGTCACCGATTCAGATTCATGGTCAGGCTTCCGCCCCGACAGAATTCTCACCCTCAAATGAGTATCTACTCATTTACTCAGTTGAGTATCAATCGCGAAAGGAAAGATCATGACGGAGTTAGCCGGCCAGCTCAACGAGGAATCCTGCTAGCACCCCTGCGATAAGTGCTCTAGGGGGACTAGCGTAGACACGGACAGCTGCCCGGGCCGCCAGGAAAGGACTCCCCCCACGCATGAAAAACAAACGTGAGTTTGAAGCAATCGCCCATAAAGAGGGCAAATGGTGGGAGATACGTATCCACCAGATCAACCAGGCAGCCCGCGCCAGCCGCGCAAAAGACATCCAGGACATCGCTGCTGACCTCGTGGCCACGACGCTCAACCTCGATCCAGAAGACGTAACGGTGCACGTCACCCTCAGGGCACCTGGAAACATCATGGAACGCTGGACCCAAGCCCGGAACGATCTGGAGAAGGCCCAAGAACTATCGACAAAGGGAGCCGCGGAATCCCGCGCCGTCATCGCCGAACTGAGCGAGGACTTCACCATCACCGAAGTGGCCCGCATGCTCGGCATCTCCACGCAACGCGTATCCCAGCTGAAAGCGAAGAAGGCACCCACCGCATAAGCCCGACATAGGCAGTCAGACCACAACCGTAGGCTGACTCAGAAATGCCCATCCCAGAGAGGAACGCACCATGGATGGCGAGACCCCCGAAGTGATCCGCGCGGCCGATGACGCCTACGAGGCCATTCGCTCAATCAACCACCTGACCATCACGCAGATCCACCCGGCCCCTACCGTTTATAGCGTCTTAGGAAATCTCAAGGGCCTAGGCCACATGCTGCCGCAGGCGTGCACGCAGCTCGCCAAATCCCTCGGCCGCTCTCTGGACGAATACGACGTGTACGAGGATGACGGCCGCGATCCCATTCAGAGCGTGGCCGCTGCTACTGACCATCTCACAAGGGCCGCGCAGTTGGCCGCCGAACTGGGCGCCGAGCTGGAGAAAGCGCAGAGCGCCATTTCCCGCCAAGGTTACAGGGACACGCCGCTCCCCTAGCCTCACTCAAGCACTCATTTACTCATGAAATACTCAAATGAGTATTAGCTCAAATACTCATTTGAGTATTTCGCGTAGAACAGGACGCCGCACATGAAAGTCATCGCAGTTCTCAATCAAAAAGGCGGGGCCGGCAAAACAACCATTGCCACGCATGTCGCCACGGCGCTTAGATTGGCCGGCCATACCGTACTGCTTGTGGACTCAGATCCTCAAGGCAGTGCGCGGGACTGGGCCGCAGCCCGCGAAGATCATCCCATGCCCGTAGTGGGGATGGACCGACCAACGATTGAACGGGACCTTAAGAGCATCGCCCCCGTGGACTTCGTCATCATCGACGGCGCCCCACAAGCCGCAGACCTAGCCGTGTCGGCCATCAAAGCCAGCGACTTTGCCCTCATCCCCGTGCAACCGTCGCCCTACGACATCTGGGCCACATCCGACCTCGTTGACCTGGTGAAGCAGCGAATCGAAATTACAGACGGAAAGCTGCAGGCAGCTTTTGTTGTCTCCCGCGCCATCACTGGAACGAACATCGGAAAAGAAGTCTCCGGGATCCTGGAAGGCTACAACCTTCCCGTTCTGCAATCCCGGGTGCACCAGCGGGTTGACTACCCAGGAACCGCAGCGGGGGGATCCACCATCCTGGAGGACTTCCCGGGGTCGCCCGGGGCCAGGGAGATCCAAGAGCTCACCAACGAACTCCTTACGCTTGTGAGTAAATGAGGAAATGAGTAAATGAGTAGCTTCTCTAAGCTGTCCACTGGGCGCCCCAGCCAGTCCGCCACAGCCAAAGCCAAACTGATGGAAAGCCTTAAGGATGAGGTTCCAGCTGAGCAGCTTCAGCGGGTGAACTTTGAAGTCCCCAGAAGTAAGCATGCCAAGCTCAAAATCCTCGCCGCCAAGCGCAACCAGAGCGTCAAGGAGTTCCTGACCGCCTACATAGATTCGTTTCCAGATGAGTAACTACTCATTTGAGTATTTGAGTGGGGAAGTGGATCCCAGAACACTATCTAGTTTTGCTTGGAAACGTGGGACTTGGCATGAATGATCGCATGACGCTGCCCATCTGGGAGAGCCTTGTCGCCGAAACCCAATTCGCCTCCGATCTGGCCTTGGCCGGGCTTCGTAGACTGTGCTCCGTCCCGACGGCTCCCGATTTGTTCCCCTGGGGCAGCAAAGATCAGAACTACGCACTTCACGTCGGGATGCACTCGTATTCGTCCGGGTTGGAGCGCCTGTGCAAGTTGGCTATCGCCTGCAACGGGTACGCGGTCGCTGGCGAGTTCCCGAGGCTGCGTGACTACTCCCACAAGATTGGGAACCTGCTCAACGCGGTTGAGGAGTTGCCGCTGCCTCAGTCGGGCCCCAGCGTCTCGCCGCGTAAGATGGGGTACCTCGTCCGCCCGCTGGACGCCCTCGACCCCGATGTCACGAACATGGTCGAGCGGTTCGCCAATGGGGCCGGCAGATACGAGCACCTAGATTCGCTTTCGAACGATGACACCGAGGTCAGTACGTACAAGGAATGGTCTGCACTTGCTGCAAGGGCTTCGGTCTCGGAAGACGTGCGCCGACTGATCTCGATCAAGGAACGAGCGGCCGACGCAATCCAATCTGAGCTGGTTGACAACGGGCTCCTATGGACTTCGCAGCGAGTGATACAGGACCTGGCTCTTGACCTGTACAAGCCGTCAGTCGGCGTAGTGATGAGCCTTTTCCGGAAGGTCCGGTGGGTGTCCGCAAGCCTTGATGTGGCCACTTGCTACACACGACAGGAACTGCCACTGCTGGGGGAGGTTGTCTCTCGTATCTTCATCCACACTTCCGCGGACTTCTTCAACTACCACATCGCCAGAATCGGGGACGAGGAAGCCGTGGGCGAAGAGCTCGAAGCGGCGCACGAACGGATTCGCTTACGTGAGGCGGAAGCGGACGATGAAGGCCCCCTGGCGCCATGAGCAAACTTATGTCTTAGTCCTTATCGTCCTGGCGAGGCGGTAGGTGGCGGTACAGCGTTGTTCGGGCCAGTCCCGTTTTGCTGACAATTTCCCGCATCGGGATGCCCTTCTCCCGCAGCATGGCGGCGTGTTCAAGCTTGTCAGGATCGACTACGGAAGGCCGGCCCGTCCGCCGGCCATGTGCCGTGGCCACCGCCCGCGCATGGGATGCCCGTTCGGACGCGTAAGTTCGTTCCATCTCTCCGAAAAGCGCCAGCATTACTACCGCCAGCTGCGCCATGGGGCTGTCCGGGTTCGATGTGTCGATTGGCAGGGGATCAGCCAGCGTCCGGACACCCACCCCGCGCCCTTTGAGCTCGTGCATTAGGTTCAGAGTGTCCCGCACCGTGCGCCCCAGCCGGTCCAAGGTATGCACAACGATCACGTCGCCGGCCCTTGCATGGTCCAACGCCCCCCGAAGGCCGGGCCGGTCCCTTGTGGCTCCGGACTTCTTATCAGCGAACACTTTGGTGATGCCGGCGACCGCCAGCGCATCCAGTTGCCGCCCTAGGTCCTGTTTGGCGGTTGAGACTCGCGCATATCCGATTTCCATCCGAGCACCGTACCGAAAGTTGCGTCTGTGACCTCCTTCTATGGCGGGCGTTTTGGCATAACATGCGGGACACGAAGATTACGCGGAACGGTGCGGATCAGATTGCTGGGGGAGTGTCCCACTGACAGGTGTCCTGATTCCAAGGAAGTGGGACGACGGTATGCGGCTGCGTCCTCTGGTAGTCAGTGGTGACTGAGAGAATCAGCTATGGCCTCAGTCGAATACATCCCTGCACGGCTCCGAAGCGCTTTTCGTGAGCAGGCGCGGGGGATTGTCGTCCATGACATCGAGAGAATGTGGCGGGATGAGGGCTTTGCGCCCGGGTCGGGTCAATCATTCAGCGGCGTGCGCATGTCCCTTTGGTCTGATTATGAGGCTTCGGTGCAGTGGTCAGACTGGGAGCACATTGTCAGAGTCCTTAGGGTCTATGAGGGGACTATTGCCCTGGCTACGCCGGATGATCGGGAAAAACTTGCTGGATTGCTGAGCCGTGAAGGGTTCCGACTGGTTAGTTCGGGTCGGATTGAATACATCGGTGCAGGCAACAGAATCACCGAAGTGACGCGGACTCGAATTTTGGAGCATTTGAAGAAGACACCCGGAGGAAGAAACTGGGCGGGTCGCTTTGATCCACCCGAGTTTCTGAAGAGACTCTACGACCTTGCGGCAATGCCCAGTGAAGACCCGCGATTCGAAAATGCCGAGCTGGAGGTTTGGCAACATTGTGTCAACAACGATGACTGGGACTTCGACTGGGTGTTCTACGATGCCAGGTTCGACCTGGCGACTGATGGCATGCTGTTGAGGTTCCTTGCAGAAATGCTGCATCCAGCAGTCCGGACTGACCCGGAAGACGTTGCTGCTCTTCTTGGCGGTTTAAACGATGCACTGAGACCGGATGGGTACGAGCTTTACGAGAAGTCCAGCATCAGCGGCCGACCCCTCTATGCATGGCGGAGCATTGCGGGATTCCATGGATCGGCACCCTTCCATCTCCTCCAAAACCGTCCAGCAATCACTGATCCCGCGGTCCTTCAAGAACACCTTGACCGGATAAAGAGGGTTATCGAAATTGACCCATCTGCGGCGATTGGTTCTTGTAAGGAGCTCATTGAATCTTTGTGCAAGCTCATTCTTGAATACAGCAGCGTGGAGTACACAAGGAACGATGACCTTCCTAAGCTCTACAAGAAAGTTGCCGCGTTGCTGGCCCTGAACGCGGAGTCGGTGGAGGAGAACGTTAGGGGAAGCGAGGCCAGCCATTTGGTTCTTCGAGCCCTAACGACAAGTGTGCAAGGCATAGCAGAGCTTCGTAACCAGCTGGGACTCGGACATGGACGAACGACCCGCAGCACTCTGCGACCTCGCCATGCACGCCTTGCTTTGAACAGCACGGTGACGGTCGCCGAATTCCTCCTTGACACATGGCACGCACGCATTGAAGCCGGGAAGATTCCGACACCGGGGGATGATCCTAGTACTGGCGCTTGTAAACAATAAGCAGGAGCCTCCGTTTTTGGAGGGAGCCTACGTCTGTGCCACTGGATAGGACAGTCCCACTAGGGAAGTGGAACGCTAGCGTGTTGGTCCAGTCCAAGTGGTGCCCGGTAAGTTTTGGAGATGCCTACCGAATTATCTGAAATTGCTGCGCTCCTGGGAATCGATCTTGGTACTGAACGGACTAAAGATCGACTCCTAACGGCCATCGATAGTGAACTCAAAGACCTGCAAGTGCCCCAGACCACAGCAGCGCAGCACGAACGGCAAGTTGCTCTCATGGCTGCGCGCGCCGAACTTAGAGGCCCAGGGAGCAGCCATACCGATCCGTCTACGGATTTAGTTCCTCTGTCGCTTGTCAGCCAGGTGGTGGCAGCCATGCAGGCAGGCGCAGTGAAGGATCAGATGGGCACGGCGCCCCGGCCGGACCCAACCCTGACTATGAGGACAAACGTCAAAGCCGCAGCGACCCAGGCGTCGGCTGATTTTTCAAAGGCTCGCTCATGGCCGTTTGCCACGGCAGGTGCACTATTGGTCTCGGTATACGGCCTCAGAACGTACTTCAACGTCGGTGATTTGCAGCTCCCCTCGGAACTCTTCTACCCGTTTCTAGGCATAGCAGCGTTCGCGATTGTTATTGGCTTTGGCCTGTCCACAGCGGCCCAGCGGCGAGCCACCCTTTTCTTGCGTAGGCTCTACGATCCAGACGTCCAGGAAGAGGCATTGAACCGTCTGAGCGACGAATCGGGAGACTTTTTCGGCAGCCATGGGGAGCGGGAGTTTGTTCGCCGCGACCACCATGGAAGGTCACCCCGGGCTGTGGACGATGGGGGTGGCATAATCGTCAACCGGCCCATGTACAGGGACGCTCTGCAGGCTACCGCTCACGGTGGACGCTCAGCCTTCATAAGTCTTCTGTCCACAGTAGACCTGGAGGCAGCGGCTGATGACGCCGCAGGTTTGGCTTTGGACCGTCTGAGCGATCTGAAGATAGTAGAGCCCGTCGTTTACCAGCGCCGCCAAGCATTCCGGCTCGTACCTGAGCAGGCCTTAGAACGAAGGTGACTACAACAGCCGATGGAGGATATTGGCGCGTCCCGTTTGTAAGAAAATGGAACACTCGCGTGGCGCACTTATGCACGTCAATGCAGGAGCTGGTTCCTGGTCATTCTGTAGGACCGCAAGCTGCTTCCTTCTCCGAGCCGGTTCACGAACACACGACGATGACGGAGCACAAAAAAAGCCTGCAGGCGCTTTTCGTCCTGCAGACCTTTTTAATCTCGTTGATGAGAGACCCTGTCCTCACCTTCTATGCCCACAACACTACACATGCGTAGGGCGTTATGACAACCATGTAGTACACGTAGATGGTGTGATGTCTACTTCATGGGTACAGAGCCCGATCTGGCAAGATACAGTCCATGGCAGACAGACGGCAGACTCGTGGCGCAATTATTGATTCTTTTCACCGCTCACGCCTAGAGCCGTATTTGAAGGCCTCGGCAGGTGATGAGAAGCTCGCCCTTTCGCTATATGGCTGGAATCTCCAGCTGACCTCAGCCTTTCAAGAACTGCTTAGCGTTACGGAAGTGGTCCTCCGGAACGCCATGGACGCCGAGCTACAGAAATGGAATTCTGCCGAGCTAAAGGTTGACCAGAGCTGGCTCCTGAAAGACCCGGCCGCCCCGCTTCGCAGCCTAAGCCAAGGGAAGAGGGTGGAAGCGCTTAAGCAGGCCAATTCGGCCAAGAAGAAGCGGGATGCGGCTCATTGGCGTCATGGCATGGATGTAACGCATGACGACGTCTTGGCGCAGGTGACGTTCGGACTTTGGAAGGACCTGCTACCCAACCACCTCAACAATGCTGCTGACAATAGAGAAAACCGAAATCGTCAACGGATGTGGAAAGAAGCGCTGGTGAACGCCTTTCCGAATGTTGTTGACCCTGACGGGGAAACGACCTTCTGGCGTGTGTACCGGCTTCATGGGCTGCGTAATCGCGTATCGCACATGGAGACACTGCTAGAGGTAGATGCAGCGGAACGGACTCGCGATGTATTCAACCTCGTCAATTCGATCAGCTCGCCCGTACATGACTGGTTGACCGGCCTGAATCGCGTTCCCGCGGTGATTAAGGCGCGTCCTTCAGCATAGGGGCTTGGACCGGGCACGCGGGGGTATGGAGAATCACTAGCTCCAATAGGACAGTAACGCCCTTAGACGTGTCGCCCAGAGGAGCCTCAGCTAGGCCCAACTTAGGAGATACGTGGCCGACTTCAATGCCCTGCTTGCGCAGGTCATACCTGTGCTGCTGCTCGCCGCCGCCTTTGAGTCACGATGGCTACAAAAGAAGCCAAGCAGGTATGGTGCGGGGGCCGGCCTCAAAGACGACAGCACTAATGAACCTGGCCGTCGTGTCCACTGGGACACAAATCCATTTCAATCCCCGGTGCTGTTGTTTTTCACCCTCTTCATTGGGTTGGGTGAGGCTCTGGCGCTTCTGGCTGTCTATCGGGGTACCAGTGAGCCATGGATGAACGCCTGTGTTCTGCTTGCAGGCTTTCTGGCGTTGTTCTTGGTGGTCTGGCCTCTGATGTCCCTGCACCTGAAGGACATCATCGAAACCCTTCGCCGCCAGGGGATTGACGGCATCACGATTGTCCTTCACATCATTGTGATCGGAACCCTCGCCTACCTCGCATATAAGGGAGTCGGCTGGCTGACGCCGGTTCAATCCGGCGGGAGATAACGCTGGGCCCTTTGCAGGCGCATAAGGTGGTCCGACAAACTCCTCCAGGACCATCACCTACTATCTGCCTCTCGCGCTGCCAGTAAGATCGATGCCTGTGTACGACGAAGCTTCCTCACTCTTCGAGATCGACGAGCCTGCCCCATCTCCAAACGTCATCGCACCGCTTCCGATCAAAGCAGAACAAATACAAGAGATCCGTGATGCCTTCGAGGAGGCCGGAGTGTCAGGTCAGGCCGATCGCAAGGCCCTGATCGAATCAGTTGTCGTTCGTGAAGTATCCAGCCTCCGGGAGCTTCAGGCAGTGGAGGTTCGGAGGATTCTTCAGCGCATCCACGGCCTGCGTGGATCCAAGCCAACACGCACGGGATCTGCCTGGGATAACCGCGAAGAAGACACCTGGATCGACAAGCTTTAGCGGCGTCTTTTCGCCATTGACTCCCTCCATTTCGACATGTCCTGTAAGCCCTGCCCCGAGGTCTGAACCACCCAAGCCGCGCGGGTAGGGTTGGAGTTGAGTTCGCGCCCGCGCAGTTTGCGTGTGACGCGGACTCACTCATGTCTCAGTAAGGATGGGGAAATGTCGCGGCTCACGGACCTTTTGCGCGCTGCCAAGCAGCTTGACGAGCAGCTTGGCAAAGATTTGGAAGACGAGATTCTTCCATTGCAGAAGCGACTGCCGTTCGGGCTCAATTTTGAAAGACATGCTCCCGAGGCCGTCGAACTCGCAGGACATAAGATCCGCAAGGGAAGCAAGGTACGGATCCTGCCTCCGAGAGGATCGACCGGTCGTGGTGACCAACGACTCTGGCGCGTCACAGAGCTAATTGGTGACGCCGCTGAGATCTCGCTCCTGGACAGTTCCGAGGGTGAGGTCTGCACCGTGCAGCGGGACGATCTCATTTTGGTGGCCGAATTTCGCGACTGGATCTACCCCGGGCTGCGCCCTGACGGAACAGTGGAGCGAGGCGGGGATAGGCCTTTCCACACAGTCATCAATGGCGAGAACTTTCATGTGCTCGAACAGCTGACTTTCACTCACGAAGAGGCTGTGGACGTGATCTACATTGATCCGCCTTACAACACAGGCGCCCGTGACTGGAAGTACAACAACGACTACGTCGAGGGCGATGACCTTTACCGGCATTCGAAATGGCTTGCGTTCATGGAGCGACGGCTCAAGCTGGCCAAGCGACTCCTCAAGCCCGAAAACTCTGTTCTGATCGTGACAATCGATGAGAAGGAATACTTGAGGCTCGGGCTGCTGCTGGAGCAGACGTTCGACGATGCACGTATCCAGATGATCTCTACCGTCATTAACCCCAAGGGAGTTTCGCGCGGCGATTCCTTCCGCCGCTCCGACGAGTACATCTTCTTCGTGATGCTGGGCGCGGCCGCCCCACAAAGGTTGGAACTTGGTGGGGAGTGGGGGTCGGGAAGCTTTGGCAATAGCGACACTGCAGCGAGCGACGACAATACCGAGCCCGCTTGGAGCTCCATGATGCGTCGCGGGTCGAACTCAGCTCGTGCGGATCGGCCGGGCCTCTTTTATCCAATCTATGTCGATCCTGCCACTGGCCGAATCGAGCAGGTCGGAGCACCCCTCAGCGCTGATAAGCACGAGGCCCCGGAAGTTCCTGGCCTCATCACTACTTTGCCACTGCGTCGGAATGGGTCAGAAGGCCGATGGCAGATAGGTCCAGAAGAACTCAGGTCCCGTCTCTCCCAGGGACGGGTGCGAATTGGCCGGAAAACCGCCTACGGCTACGTGATTAATTACCTCTCGGATGGGGCATATGCCGAGGTGTTGTCCGGCAGGTTTGAGATCAAGGGCCGAGCGGAAGACGGATCGATTCTAGCGACCAGAGTAGGTGTGCAATCTCGAGCTCAGGTTCCTTTCACTCAGTGGCGCACACCTTCGCACAATGCCTCTGAGTATGGCTCCACTCTTCTGACAGCATTCCTCCCCGGCAGGAAGTTTCCGTTCCCGAAGAGCCTTCATGCGGTCGAGGATGCACTCAGGCTCTTTGTCAGCGACAAGCCCGAAGCAGTTGTGCTCGACTTCTTTGCCGGCTCCGGAACCACTGCCCATGCTTTGATGCGGCTAAACCGGCAGGATGGCGGCAGCCGGCAATGCATTTCCGTGACGAACAACGAGGTTTCAGCTGAGGAGCAAGCACGGTTACGCAGGGAGAAACTGCGTCCAGGCGACGCCCGGTGGGAGCAATGGGGCATATGTGACTACATCACGAAGCCCAGAATTCTCGCAGCGATTACGGGTCGCACTCCAGATGGAGAGCCGATCAAGGGCGACTACAAGTTTGTCGATGAGTTTTCGATGGCTGACGGCTTCAACGAAAACGCCGCATTCTTCACACTCACTTACGAGTCACTGTGGCAGGTCAGCACTGACCGCGCGTTTGCGGCAATTGCTCCGATGCTTTGGCTGCGTGCTGGCGCAAGGGGGAGATGCATAGACGATCTCTCGCCAGGGTGGGCGGTTGCCGAGGCCTACGGCATCATCAAAGACCTTGACCGGTCAACCGAATTCATAGCTGCGCTTCAGCCCCAGGAGAGCCTCAGGATCGTCTTCATCGTTACGAACGACGAGGGCCGCTACCAGCAGATCGCAAACGAGATCCCCGGTGTTGAAACCGTCCGTCTTTATGAGGATTACCTCCGGAACTGCGAAAGCAATGGTGACTTCTAATGCGCTTCACTCTCAAGGACTACCAGGTGGACGCTGTCGGGGACACCTTGGCAGAGCTGACCGATGCACGCGAGTTCTACCACGGCGCGCGGAAGCGGGTTTCGTCGGTAGCACTCACAGCCACGACTGGTGCCGGCAAAACGGTGATGGCGGCAGGGGTTATTGAAGCGCTTTTTTGGGGGAGCGAGGACTTCGAAACCGTCCCTGATCCAGGTGCGGTCGTATTGTGGTTCAGCGACGATCCCTCATTGAACCAGCAGACCAGGTATCGCCTGGAGCAAGCTTCTGACCGACTCCGCAACCGGCTGGTCACGGTCGAACATCCGTTTAGATACCGGAAGCTGCAGCCCGGGCATGTGTACTTCCTCAATACCTCTAAGCTGTCACGGAATAGTCTGCTGGTACGGGGTCACGATGCTGCTGACGCCCTGCCGGGCATGGAATCAAACCCGGACACTGTGCCATTCACGTTTTGGGACACGCTGCGAAACACCATTGAGGATGAGAGCACCACGCTGTACATGGTGCTTGATGAGGCTCACCGAGGTATGGGACGGAGGGCATCATCTGACACGCCTACTATCGTGAAGCGTCTCATCAACGGTCACGGCTCCGTTCCGCCTGTTCCGATCGTTTGGGGTATCTCTGCGACGGTAAAGCGGTTCGAGGACTCCATGAGTGCTGCCGAAGTGCAGGACAACCGGGTGCATCTTCGGACCATTACCGTGGATCCTGTTCGGATTCAGGAGTCGGGGCTCCTCAAAGATGACATCGTCCTCGACTTCCCCGCAGAGACGGGAGACTTTAACACCGTTCTCCTGCGGCGCGGCGTTCGTAAGGTGAAGGAGATGTCGGCGGCCTGGGCGGCATACGCCGCCGCACAAAATGACCATGACCCCATTGCGCCCCTACTGGTTTTGCAAGTGCCGAACAAGCCTTCACCGACAGAGGTGGCCTCTGCCATTGATGTCATCCGGCATGAATGGCCCGAGATCGGCTCCGAGGCGTTCGCGCACGTCTTTGGTGAACATACTGCTCAAACTTTCGGTGCGCACAACGTCCCCTACATCTCACCGGAACGAGTGCAGGACGCTGCCTATATTCGGGTGATATTGGCTAAGGATGCCATCAGCACAGGTTGGGACTGTCCGCGTGCAGAGGTAATGGTTTCCTTCCGTCCAGCCGAGGATGAAACACACATCACCCAGCTTTTGGGCCGGATGATACGTACCCCTCTCGCGCGTCGAGTTGAGGGTGACGACGTCCTAAACAGTGTCGAGTGCATCCTTCCACGGTTTAACAAAGCCACGGCCAGCCGCGTGCTTGAGCAGATCATGGGCAATGACCTCAGCGAAACCGGAACTGGAACCGGTCAGCGTGTTCTGATCGACCCGCAGCTCATGAGGCCGAACGAAAGGGTTCCTGATTCGGTGTGGGCGCTGTTCGCCGAACTCCCTGCCGAAACGTTGCCCCGTAAGCATGCGAACCCAATGAAGCGCCTGACCTCTCTGGCTCATGCGCTGGCGGCGGATGGCTTGGTGCCGGAGGCGGGGCGGATAGCTCATGAGCGCCTGCACGGGGTCCTCAACGGGCTGTCTGCGCAGTACCGGAACGAGCTCGAGAAAGCCGAGTCGGACGTGCGGACTGTAGCCGGCGGCACTGTCCGCGGACACGCGCGCTACGGTCTAAGGGCCGACGAAACCTGGACTGAGGCGGCGGATGACCGCGCCATCCAGGAAGCATTCCGTCATGCCACACGAACAGTGACCCCAGACATCGCGCGCACCTACGTAGACCACCTTGCAGCAGACGCCGAGGACGAGGATGTTCTCCGTGACGCTCACGTACGCGTGGCAGGGCTCGCGATGCTGCCGCAGACCCGGCCATCGCTGGATGCGGCTGCCGATCTGCTCTCGTCGGAGTGGTTGGGCAAGCACCGCGTAGCCATCAAGACGCTGTCGGAGTCCCGTCAAAGCTTGTATGCGGAGATTACGGCCATGAGCACGGACCCTCAGCTGATTTCCATGGCGTTGCCCAAAAACCGACAGGAGGAAACGCGCCGGGCCGTGGGCGACGCAACCCAGATACTCGACCAGCGCCCGCTCCACCTGCTCTCGGACGAAGATGGCATGTTCCCAGTAGGGAAACTTAACCCCGACGAGATTCAGGTGCTCGATACCGAAATTCAACGCGGCGACCTACTCGCCTGGTATCGCAACCCTACCGGCGGCCGCGACTCGATGAGCATCGCCTATCAGGACGTCCACGGAGCCTGGAGGACACTCAGACCCGACTTCCTCTTCTTTGTCACCACTAGTCACGGTGTACGAGCCAGCATCGTCGATCCTCATGGGTCGTGGCTACCCGATGCACTGCCCAAGCTACGGGGCCTAGCGCGATTCGCAGAGGTCTACGGCGAGAGTTTTCATCGCATCGAGTCAATTTCTCGCATAGATGGAGAACTGCGTGTCCTCGACTTCACCTTGCCGGAAATACGGAAAATTGTCTTGGATGCGATAGATGCAGACTCTGCCTACCGCGAGTCTGCTGTGGCGTACTGATCTTAAGAGCACCGCAATATGCGGCGGGACGGACTGAGCATGGACCCCAAGTACCTTGAAGCACTTTTCGCTAAGTACCCCGAGCGGCTGACGCCTCAGCACCTCGAAGAACTCTTCGGGCTATCCCGAAACACTGTGTACCGGTGGCTCCAAAACGGAGTGATTCCTGCTTACCAGGTCGAGAAGACGTGGTTGATTGCCAGAGATCAGGTCAAGGATTGGGTCTGGGAAAACCGGAACACACTTAGGACGGGTCAGGCGCCGGAAGTGATCGAGGACCAGGCCCAGAGCGAAGCGGCTGAGCAGCTGTAAGGATGGCACATACAGAGTTGTCGGGACGGAATGGTTCCCAAAGAACGGAAGGCTAGAACGTGAGTGTCGATCCCCAGCGGATATCCCCTGAAGATCTCCGCACGCTGGTCACCGAAATACGTAACGGGAGCTCCCGGCGGAGCGGTTCGGAACCTGATCTTCGGGGTACACCGTGGGATCCTGCCGTAGCTGAACCGGACATGTCTTGGGACGATATCAGGGCGCAGATAGCGCGAGAACAGTTGGAAGTAGACGAAAAGTTGCGCTCGAAGGAGCCCATCTTCGTCATCACCGCAAGTGGATCTCGACGGGTTCACCTCGCCGAATGCTTTCATGTCCGGCATGTCCTTGACCGGAAGCAGGCCTGGGCACATGTGCTCAATGGCGACGGGGAACTAACGCTAAATCACCTGTCGCTGGTCTACGCTCAGCCACACATCCTCAGCAGGACGGAAGTAGAACAGCTAAATAGCTATGTCGCGTGCCAGGTTTGCTCTCCCACTCTGGACCACCAGCAAAAGCTTTGGAGATTCAACCCCAAACCCATGTTGGCAGTGAATCTAGGCCCAAAGCACATCGGACGGAATGTCACCACGCCTGAGGGCAAGGCGCTGGGGCAGCTGATAAGCCATCAGCGGATTGTCGCCGCTGGTGGCATCCGAAGCATCACTACAACGACTACCGGCAGCTTCGAAGGCGATGGGAATGAGAAGTACGTCGTTGCTCCTGCGGAAGCGTAACTGAGGCGATAAGCCGCTTACCCTTCCTTGGGCGCCGGCCCATCCGGCAATCCTTGAGCCGCTTCCTGCGTGACGCCCCTGATCGTGGCAGCAATCGCCCGAATCGCTTCAGGGTCCTCGCCCCAATGCCGCCCGTTTCGGCTGCAAGCACGAAGGGACGTCACATTGGACTCGCTAAGGGCCAGGTTGAGTTCAACCAATGCACCGTCTAGGTCTGCCTGCTCTGCAAGCGACAGCGGCGCAGGCTCAGCCGCGGCTACGGTGCCTGCCAAGGGCTCACCTCGAGTGCCCCGCTTGTTCAGTAGGTTCCAAAATCCCATGAGTCGGCCCTTCGTCGGAAAAATCATCCCACCAGGGAATATGGGGGCAAGACCGTGGCGGGACACTGCCACCGTACCAAGTTCGCTGGCGCCAGGTCAGCGCAGCCGGAATTCGTCACCGCGATGGACAGCTTCCGCCCAAGCACTCACGGTCACATCCGGTACAACGAACCTGATTGCTTCTGCCTCTCGCCTGATGGCCGCCGTGATCTGACGGATTGGCTGACCCTCAAGTGCGGCGATCTTCGCGTTCATCCGGGCCAAATCCAGCAAAGTCCTATCTCGATCCATGTCCATCCCTTTCGGTTTGTTCTGATGTGCCAATACGAACGTAGGTCTGGACTTCAAAAATGTGGGGGAGGGCTGCCGGGTTGCGCCGGCAGGTGACCAAGGTGCTCGCGGGCGAGCACTGTTGGGCGTCCTCTCCGCTTCGCTCCGTGGCCGGCTGTTGGGTGCTGCCGGTCCGTCGCAGAGCTCCGGCCCGTCATCACCTGTTGCTTACAAGCATTTTTGTGGCTGTCCTGCGGATCATACGGTTCCGCTCCGGCTCAAGCTCCTGACCCCTTCGTTCCTCAGGGGCCCTGCGGCGCCGGAATTCTTCGACGGCGCTCCTGCGTCGCTTATTTCCTTTCGAAGATTTCCAGCACCTTGCCCTGGCGGGAGGAGACGCCTCCGTCGGCCCCGTAGAGCACTACGTGCCAGCAACAAAAAAGCAACTGGGGGAGAGGGGAGCTGGCCGGTCACCTAAGCCGCCCGACCCACCCACCATTTCGGCAAAGAATGGAGCACCACCACATGAACGCAGTCATCAAGATGACCGTGACCACCGTTGATACCGAGGAAACCATCCACGATGTTCCGGTGCTCGTGGATTACCACATGAACGACGGATACGACTGGATGGACGTAATCGGTGAACACGGCTGGGCCGTGATCCCCAGTTGGGGCTGTGACGGCTGGGACTTGGGCCAGTGGCCTTACGTCATGGTCGCCGGGATCCGCACCGCCGACGAGATCGGCAACCTGTTCGGCATGGCCACCTACTGTGAGGGCGACATGAGGACCACGTTTTACCGGACCAAGGCCGCTTTTTGGACCGCGATAAGTGAGCAGGCGTTCTTCCACTGGAAGAACGGACAGGCCCAAGGCCCCGACGACCTGCCAGAGGCAGCCGCCGAGATGCCCAGTCGGTACCGGATTCCCTGCAATCTCTCCGCCGCCGCCTAACCACCACCCAAACCGGTGCCCCGCCTACGGGCGGGGCACCCCTCCCACCTCAAATGAGTATTTGAGTAAAAACTCATGATTGCAATCGTTGAAGGACAAACCGTGAACACCTGCACAGCATTGATCATCCCAGCCAACCTGGCCGAGCCGGCACGCGTCGAACCCATCAACGCCGGTTTAGACAACCTGCAAACCCTTGTGGCCGGAAACATCGAAGCCGTCACCGTCGATGACTGGCACTTCTACCTGAATGAAGAAGGCAAGATCATGCAGCTTGCACCGAACCGCCGCGCCGCCCAGCTGGTGCTGGAAGAAACCGGCGTTCTGGCAGACGTGTACTGCGGTGACGTCGTTGTCTTGGGCGAAACCGCTGACGGCGACGAAGCAGACGTCCCCGAACATCTGATTGACACCGCGCAACAGCTTTTCGGACTCCACCAAACCACCGCCTAGACAGGCTGCGGGCCGTTCGCCTTTGTGGGCGGGCGGTCCGCCGCAGGTGGCCGCCTGGGTGGGTGGTTGCCGGCGCCGGACCGCCGTTCCCGCGTCAGGGCCGGCGCTGGTCACCTGGTGCGTGCGACAAGCCCACGCTTACGGTGATTTGGGCGCAGAGGAGGGGTCGGGGAAAGGGTACTCGGGCGAGCACTGTTGGGCGTCCTCTCCGCTTCGCTCCGTGGCCGGCTGTTGGGTGCTGCCGGTCCGTCGCAGAGCTCCGGCCCGTCATCACCTGTTGCTTACAAGCATTTTTGTGGCTGTCCTGCGGATCATACGGTTCCGCTCCGGCTCAAGCTCCTGACCCCTTCGTTCCTCAGGGGCCCTGCGGCGCCGGAATTCTTCGACGGCGCTCCTGCGTCGCTTATTTCCTTTCGAAGATTTCCAGCACCTTGCCCTGGCGGGAGGAGACGCCTCCGTCGGCCCCGTAGAGCACTACGTGCCAGCAACAAAAAAGCAACTGGGGGAGAGGGGAGCTGGCCGGTCACCTAAGCCGCCCCACTCACCCACCATTTCGGCAAAGAATGGAAGAACACCATGAACGCAGCACCCACACTGGAAATGCTCGACCCCACGACTTTGACTGTGGATATCAACGTCCGCAAAGACGCCGCCCTGACCGCTGACTTCATTGCCAGCGTCAAAGAACACGGCGTGATGGAACCCGTGATCGCGCACCGCAAGGACGACGGCACGGTGCATGTGCTGATGGGACAGCGCCGCACCCGCGCCGCCGTCGAAGCCCAGCGCCCTGAAATCCCGGTGATGATCATCGAGTCCCCGGAAGAGGCCGAACGGATCGTGACGCAGGTCGTGGAAAACATCCAGCGCGCCGAACTGACCGAAGCGGACGAGGCAGACGCCTACCACCAGCTATCCCTGATCGGTGTTTCGGCGGCATCGATCGCCAAGAGGACCGGACGGAAAAAGGCCGCCGTC